>CAZRCR010000095.1:0-6585 GCA_964598615.1 uncultured Anaerolinea sp. | reverse complement strand
TAAATTGATGCCATTCAGCCAGACTTCACATTGCCAATCCACTGCGCCAAAATGGAGCAGAACGCGCTGCCCGTGCCACCCATCAGGGATAGAGAATGTGCGGGAATACCACAACCGTTCCCCGGTCCGCAATGGACGCTTGACCCCCGATAATGCCGACTCGACAGGATAAGGGACAAGAATTTGTCCTTGGGAAGAAAAGTCGGTCAATTTTGCAGTATGAGGCAGGATGGCATAGTCCCACAAGCCATTCAGGTTCTGCCACTCGGGGCGCGTTAGCTGGGGACGCGGATATTCCGGCCAGGGGCAATCCGGCTTAACATCCTTCGCCCAGCGCGTCATAATATGACCAGAGACAGGCTGCCAGGTCACGCTTTCTTCTCCTTGACAAAGAATAACGGGATGCCGGCCAACAAAGTGGCTACACCGGCCACCTGGAAAAGAAGCGGGGTGGGCACGATGGCCGACTGGCCATCGATCACAGTTTTGATACCATAGGTCGCACCCAACCAACCGCCCGTGAGTGGACCGAGAATCATCGGAAGCATGACCCAGAAGAACAGATAGAACCCGGCAAATTGCCCGCGTTTATCCTCCGGGAAAAGGTCCTTGCTCCAAGTGCTGGTAGCAATCGTCCAGGCAGTGAGAGGCATGAGCCACAGGATGCCAGTAATTACCAAAGGAACCAAGCTCCTGGAAATCGAAAACAGGATCAGGCCCGCCATTTCCGCTACAATGGCAATCATAGCCACCGGTTTGCGGCCCCAGCGGTCGATGAGCAGACCAAGCGGCCAAGCCAGGGCAATGCCGCCCACCAAGATAGAAATGGCAATGGTCAGCGTGGATGCCATGGTTTCGAGTTGGAGATAGTGCTGCAAGTAAATGATAAGGTAAGGGAAGAAAATGTTCTGGGCAATGGCCCACAAGGAAATTCCCATCAGAACCAGGAAGAAATCGCGATTGGCAACAAGGTTCTTCCAGCGGAAACCATCGGCGATTTGCCGCCAATAGCCAACTGCAGGTTTGTCTGTGACCGGTTCCTCACGAATAAAGAAACTGCCCACTAAGCCAAGCACAAAGACGAGCCCGCCGATAACATAGAAGAAATTATATTCCCCCAAGGCCTGGATGATCATCCCGGCACCGCCATATACGATGAGAATGGCAACCCAAGTGAGAATTTCCACCACTCCCATCACGCGGCCGCGGTTCTCGTTGGTGGTTACGTCGGTGATATAGGCATTCAAGGCGGCATCATTGGCTGTCGAGCCGAAGAATGTCATGATGCAGTCAAGCAGGATTGCCATGCCAATGGCAAGTCCAACCGGTTTGAAGAATGAAGCCGAAGGATAAAGGGCTGTCATCACACCCCATACCAGATACCCAAGCAGGATAAATGGTTTGCGCCGTCCCCAGCGAGAACGCGTCCGGTCAGAAAGCGTGCCCATAAGAATGGTGGTCAACGTAGCCGTCACAGCCGATGCAGCCACCATCCACGAAACCGGACGCGGGTCCGGCGTGATATTGTTATACATGAAAGTGTTGAAGAATTGATTTTCCACACCCCATGCCAATTGGCCTGAGAAAGCCAAAAGAATAATGGCAACCCAGATTTTTTTGGAAAGAGTTGATTTGGAAGTCATCAGAGCCTCGTTGTCGTGCAGAATGATCGTGCCGGGTTTCCCCCATTTTACCCATTCCCACCGATATATGTCTACTCGCTTGCGTGGTACAATCATTGCAGGAAAGTCTATGAGCGAACCCATTGCCATCAAAGCCGACGATACAATTCTGAAAACAATTCACTTCAAGCCTTACCGCAATCTCGTGGAACGGCGTTATGAGCAATTCCTGCCCAAACCAGGGGAACCAGAGCGAGTCGAAATTGCCACGCCGTGGGGCGAGTCGCTTACTGCTACACCGGGAGATTACATCCTCAGCGAAATGGACAATCCGAATGACCAGTGGCCGGTGAACAAGGAAACTTTCGAAAAGACTTATGAGATTATCCGCCCGGGCATCTGCATCAAGCGCGCCCTGACCAATCTGGCTCATCTAACAGACGTTACAGCAGGTGATGCGAACCGCGAAGTAACAGTGTACACATTAGAAGGGCCGGTCACTGTTCGGGCAGGTGACTTTTACCTGGCGCAGGGGGCCAAAGGCGAAATCTGGCCCATTCCCAATGAAAAGATCGGTAAAATCTTGATACCCGCTGAGTGATCAGCGGGTATCTTTTTATGCAGGGGATTGCAAGTAGTTACTTCTTGTCTTTCTGAACCTTCGAACCGTCGTTGGAGCGCCCCAGCTTGCCCGGGTTGATTTGCTCCACCACCCCACCGGTTTCGCGCATCAGATCGATCATGTGCTTGACCAGCCGGGCGCCACGGTCATTGCTCTTGGGAGTCTTCCCGTCCCACACGGCAATCAGGCGCACTTTGCCGATCCCGTTACCCAAGGAAGAATATAGTGCCCAGCGATTGTTGCGCTCGTAGAGGTCATCACCCGCTTTGGGCTTGCCCAACCGTTCAGCCTGATATCGTTCGCTGACCAATGGATGGTTGCATGTCTTATAAAAGCGTTCCGTCCAAGCATCTCCACAAGGAGCAACGAAGTCCCTGATATATACCGCGTCCGGAGACGGGAAATAAGCTTTTACGGGAATACCGCGCTCGGCGCAAACTTCCGCAAAGATCAGTTCACTGCCGGCGGAGAGACCGGCGAGAACAGCCAAGTCATTCGGGCCAGCTTTATATTTATCCAGAGCATCAACGATCGCGTCCCGAACCTGGGATTGCATACTTGCCGGGAAATGCGCATCATGACTCTTGGGCCGGTCAATGGAATGACCAGTGAACAGGAATACCTGACTATCGGCAGGAACCGCGGCTTCCTTCTTGGCAGTTGTATCCGCGAAATCCTCCTTACGAATGCGGGCCAATTCTTCACGAAGAACTTTGATAGCAGCATCCACAAACTCGGTGCGCATGTCCAAAGATTGCAACATCTCCAGTTGGTCGATCGAGGATTGCAGGTAAAAGATGTTGCGGCGGGAGGCGGTAAGCGCTTTGCGATAACTACGGACAACAGGCTGGGGTGTATCAGCAATCAGAACATTCAACTCGGCCAGTGAGATCAGTGTCCAGTAGTCCGCTGCTTCGTCTTCAGCTTTCGTCTCAAGGGCAAACTGCAGTGCGCCACGCAGTTCGGGCAGGAGAGCGCGTACCAGCACTATATCCGGATCCGGGTCCGCGGCGTTATCGTATTTGTCCGCCAGGTGAATCAGGGTAGTTGCCAGCGTTACAGCATTCACACCCGGATAGCACTCGTTCAAATCCACCCGGTAGCCTTTCAAATAAGTATGAAAAGCTTTAACCAACCAGTGATAAGACTCAAATGCCAGACGTTGTTTTTGTTCCTTGTCCTTCGCCCATTTCCATGATTCGGACCACATTGCCTTATAGATGCGGCCAAGGTAAGCAATCGCTTCTCCATCCGTGGGCACATCACTGAGCAGGCTCTCGATCTTCACGATCGCTTCATCGACCTGTCCAAGACGATTAAGGTGGAACGCCTCTTCCCGGCGGAAACGCAAATTGCGCGGGTTGATCTCCAATCCCTTTCGGTACTGGGCAAGCGCCAATTCATAGCAGCCCATATTAGCGAGTGCCTTGCCAGCCTCGCCAACCGCTTCCTCGCGGATCAGCGGATTGGTGATCTCCTCGGTCAAAAGGAGGATATCGCCAATCCGTTTCTGACGCTGGGCAACCGCCACGCGTTCCCGCCACTCATCATACTCGCGCCAGAAACCGGTCGCCAGGGGGGTGCGCAATGATTTCCGGTCCGGTTCAGGCAACCCTGGTAGTAGATTGAAAACCGGACTGTGAACTGCGTCAGGGTCGGAGGCCCATGTGTCCCGTGTCATACGGGCTATTGCCTGCTTGTCTTTTTCAAGGTAATCCGGATCAGGCACACCTTCCGGCGTAATGTGATATGGCAAAGTACGGACATTGAATACATCGAACGGCATGTACGCTCGTCCCGCCTGAATATGTACCACCCCGCGCTTGCGGAAAGCATGTCGAATGCCAAGCTCATAGAACGCGTTCGCGTTGTCAATGCTCATATCGCAAATGACCAGGTCGGCAAGCAAAAGTTCCTGGAACATATCTGTAAGGATGTCGCCACTGGTGGTGGCCTCGTCAGCACGGAAGGCCTCGAACCCGGCCATTTCAAGGGCTGGTTTAATCAGATCGCGATAAATGGCATTGAAATCGTACGGGGAACCGTCGGAACCTTTTTTCTTACCGAACGGCATGACAGCAAAAGCGTGCGGACGAACCTCCGGCCGGAGCGATCCAGACTTTTCGCCTGCCGCGTCACCTTTGGCTTCCATTTGCGCCGAAGATGAATTTCCCTTTACCTCTTGAATGGCCGCTCGCACACTCCCGCGCGTTTCCTCCACAACTTCCTGAATGGCGCGCTGGATGGCTACTTTGGATTCTTCCAAAGCAACAACAGTCTGTTCCGCATTTTCCCCTTCCGGGGTCTTTGGTTTACTGCCAAAGAGATTCGCCATGTTCGTTTATCCTTTGACTTTCTCGTTGCTGGGGTAACGGGAAATCATCTCAAAGAGTACTTTGGAAGGCGTTTCCTTACCAATCTTCACGTCCTTGAAATCATCGGCAATCTTCTGAAGTGTGTCCGAAAGGTGAAGCGAACGTTTAACTTCCTCGATTTTTTCTGTCACTGCCTGGCCCATCGCTTCCAGTTCCTGCAAAACCATATCCGTATTGGCTTCCTCTGCCAGGGACCCAATCACATTTTGGATTGTAGTTGTTACCGCCTCGCCTGTCTCGGTAATGGCTTTCTCAGCCATGCCAGAAATTGCCTGGCGAGTTTCCTTCTTCATTCTTGCATCCGCCTCGCGCGCCTTGCTGATGGTATCGCTAACCAATTCTGCTTCTTCGTCCAGGCTGAGTTTAACCAGGGCTTCCTGCATGGATTTGATATATTCGACGTTCTGTCCCCACAAGATATCTTCGGTGGCCTGAACCATCTTGAAGAACTCGCCATCGGTGCGCTCCTCCGGTTCCAGACCTGTCCAGTGATCGTAGATAATACCCAATTCAACAATCACCTTGCTATAGTTCTTGACGACAAAATCCTGGTTGCGCAATTCCTGCCAGGAAATCAAGGCAGCCGCCAGAGAAGATGTCAAAGCGACCCAAATGCTGAATGCGCCCTGGAAAGTCCCCATGGCAGCCAGGAAGGCACCCGCAGCACCAGCCAAGAGAATGAACACCTGCAAACGCCGCCGCTCGGCATTGACCTGATTGACCTTGACCATATGCCAGGCAAGTTGATTCTCCAGACGATAATGGAAATATTCATCGCCTGTCAGATCAACAAAACCGGGGTCGCTGGTCGGGTTTTCGGGATTATAGTAGGGTGGGATCTGTTCAGGGAAATCCTTGAAAACCATCTCTCCGCCCAAACCACGATAGACCTGGCGTTGGATCTCGGCCAAGCGTTTTTCCAGCCAGGCCCGGCGTTCCTGTTTCTTTTTCAGGATGGTACGGAAGGTATAGATTTCCTTCAAAATTTCTTCAGCGCCCGCACGCAGGATCAGGTAATCGCCACTGGCATAGTACTGTTTGGTGAACGCTGCCAGCACTGACCCAATGATCGGAGCAGCAATCAAGGCAATCTGGAGGGCCAAACCTGCCACGGGTGGCAGAACTTCCTTGTAGAGTTGTGTCAGGATGGCAAGCAAAGTGGCCAGCACACCCATAATCAAGATCCAACGCCTAAGGCCGAAATTCGGCTTGGTGCGCTGGATGGAGGCTTGATCTAATTGTGCATAGCGCGTCCAGGCGACTTCCAGGATGGGGTTCTTGGTTCGATTTTCAGCGTCCATAATTTATCTCCGCAGGAAATAGAGTGAGTAGTGCTCTATACAAATTACTGTCCGCTCACAGGCAGGCTTTCACACAACAAACGATATGGCTCTTCGAAAAAGAAGGTTTGCCATTGTTCTTCACTCATATTATAAAAAAGATGAGCGCAGGCAGAATCAACCAAACCATCGGTCGTAACACGCTCCATTTGGGAGAGGTCCCAAATCTGAACGGTTTTGCGGGAAGCTGTGGAAAGCAGTTTCCCATCATAAGAGAAGGAAACGCCTGTCACACCAGCAGTGTGAGGAATACGAAAAACTTCATCAACAGTGGCAACATCCCATACATAGGCAAATCCATTCTGGCAACCAACAGCCAGCATAGTACCTTCGATATTGAAACTCATGGAGAGAATTTCACTGCCATGTTGCAAAACAAGGGCAGATGAGCTGATGGAACCATTTTGAACAGCCCACAAATTGACCATACCATCCGTGCTGGCCGTAGCCAGCCAATTACCATCAAGGCTGAACTCAACCACTTTGATATCGCCTGTCTGTGGAAGGCGAAGCACATTGTCCCGCTGCAACAAATCAAAAACGAGTATCACGGCGCGCGAACCTGCCGCCAGGTACCGCCCGCTTGAATCAAAACTGACAGAGTAGACCGGAGAATCAGCCCGGAA
>CAZRCR010000094.1:0-6603 GCA_964598615.1 uncultured Anaerolinea sp. | reverse complement strand
GCCAACACCATCCGCGTTTGTGTCACCGACGCGGCCTCCAACCTGGGCCAGGTGACCGGCTCGGTGACGAAAGACGTCGCCGCCCCAACCGTGTCGATCCAGCGTCAGACCCCGGGAACGGAGATTACCAATGCCGATGCGGTCTCTTTCCTGGTCACTTTTGGCGAGAATGTCCAGTATGTTGGCCCGGCTGATTTCACTCCGGTCCTCACCGGGTCCGTCACTGCGACTGTCAACGCGGTCGTCATCCACTCTGCCAGCGTCTACGAAGTGGTCCTCATCGGCGTGGACGGCGACGGCACCCTCGGCCTGGGCTTCAGGGTTGACAACGATATCGCCGATATGTCCGGTAACGCCCTGGGCGCGACTCCCACCATCAGCCCGAACCAAACCTACACCATCGATACCACCGCCATCGAGATCGCCCTGAGCGGCGGCGTGGTGGGGCAGCCTGGCAGCCAGACGATCATCAACCTCCAGACCTATACCACCCACTTCACCAGCATTGTGGTGACCTTCACCGCCGATGCCTATAACCCGGCTGGCAATACCGATCCTGACGACGTGACCAACCCGGCCAACTACCGGGTGATCACTACCGGACAGGATGGCGAGTTCACATCCGAAGGCTGCGGCGCGATCTCCCCGAGCGACATCCAGATCCCGACCACCTCCGTGGACTACAGCAATACCGACGGCTTTGTGTCCATCGTAACCTTCAACAACGGCACCCCGCTCCCGAGCGGACTGTATCGCCTGTACATTTGCGGTTCCACCTCCATTACCGACCTGGCCGGCAACGAACTGGGCGGCGGCATGGATGTGCGCCTGGACTTCCGCATCACCGACCCGGCGGTCAACAATACCACAGTGACCCTGCCCTCCACCGGCTTCGCCCCGAACCGGGTGACCGCTCTGCCCGAACAGACCGTTTCCTACACCAATAGCGATCTGTGGCTCGAGATCCCCCGCCTGGGCGTGAAAATGGACATCGTCGGCGTTCCGCAGTCTGCGGACGGCACCTGGGATGTTTCCTGGCTGGGTTCGAATGCCGGTTGGTTGAACGGCACCGCCTATCCCACCTGGAACGGCAACTCGGTGCTCACCGGCCACGTGGTGGACGCCAACGGCAAGGCTGGCCCCTTCCGCTACATCAACACGCTCTGGTACGGTGACCAGGTCATCGTCCATGCCGGCGGCGCGGACTATGTGTACGAAGTGCGCAGTGTCCAGCAGGTCGGCCCCGGCAGCACGGCGCAGATGTTGAAGCACGAGGAACTGCCCTGGGTGACCCTGGTCACCTGCCGCGGCTACGACGAAGCGACCGGCACTTACAAGTACCGTGTCCTCGTCCGTGCAGTGCTCGTTGCAGTGAAATAAATCGTTTCGTAGGGGCGACCTTTATGGTCGCCCTTCCGATGTGCCAAAACAAAGGCCTCCGGGAAACCGGAGGCCTTTTTGTTGACGAGAAAGTCAAAGGTTGCTATTCGCTTTTGCAGGGATGCTTCCCGGCGGAGGCCACCGGGCTGCCGGTCATTTTCATTGCAGGAAGCCGATCCCCTGACCTTTCAACAGGATCATAAGGAGGGCAAACCCCGCCACGACGAGCAACAGCAATAACCCCAGAATGACGAATGACCTGACTGGCCGCTGCCCCCGCGGACCGGCCTGTGCAGCGTTTTGCAAGAAGGAGTTCTGGATGGAGCCCAACACTGTTCCTGCGGATACCGTCGCGCCCTCCGCAACGGTCAACTCTCGAACGACTCCCGCTGCCAGGGCAGAGATTTCCAGCGTCGCTTTTTCGGTTTCCAGTTCTGCCACCGGGTCGTATTGTTCCACTTGCTGCCCGACCGCCACCCGCCATTTGATCAGCCTGGCTTGTGTGACGCCCGGTCCCAGTTCCGGCACGATGATGTTCGTTTCCATGGCTCGTTCACCTTTCCATCCGTATTGTACAGCATCCAACGGCCCGACGAACTCTCCCAAAGGGGGGATACCGGCTGCTTCAGGGGTTGGTTGTAAAGATCACGTTGATGAAATAATCCCGTTGACCGCTGAACCCGTATTTCGTGATCTTTTGACCGATTTCCACCGCAGAAGACCCGAACCCATGCTGGCCTGCGCTCGAACCGTCGACAGGATGCTCGATGTTGGCCGGGATTGCGCCGCCCGCGTCGTACTGCCAGTGGGCGAAAATATCGCCCTCCTGGACAGGCAGCGGGTACGGCAGATCGACCAGGGTGATCCCGGTCTCGGCAGGCGGGGTATCGTCGGACAGGGTGATGCGATAGAGCACGTCCCAGCCGTCCTGGTTGGGACGCAGGATGAGCAGGTCGAAGGATTCGGATGTCGAGTCGCTGTCGTTGAGATAGGCTATTCCCGTGATGTACCCGTCGGAAGGAAAGGGATACTTGTGCAGGAACAGGTGCTCCCCTGCGGCGGTATCGCCGGCGGGCGATGACGGGGTTCGATCGGCGAAGTCGAAGCCGACATTCTCCGTGGGGGACTCGTCATTCAGCGAGATCGTGATGCTGCTGCACGCCAGGGAGACGAGGGCCAGGGAAAGAAGGATGCCGAACAGGGCGGTTGGTTTCGTTCGACGATACATCAATCGACCTTTGAGATCGGTCTCGTTCGCGTTCGGATCGGTATGATCTCTATTTGCTGCCATACATTCCCAAGCATGTAAGGTTCCTGGGCCAGCCAGGAGGTTTCCAATTCTTCGCGGGATGGAAACTCACAGGCGATCACCGACCCGATCATTTTCTGATTTTCGTCGAGAATTGCACAGCCATATTTGAAGATCCCCAATTCGCTGAAATGGTCGAAAAGAGCGAGATGTTTTTCTCGAACGGCGAGGCGACGGTTCAATGCTTCCTCATCCTTGCCATCATGTGCGATCAGCAGAAATTCCATTGTGTCTCCTTGCGATGCTGCATGAACGGTTGGTTGTAGAAAAAATGCCTGTCTGCCCGAAAGTATACTCATAAACGGTAGGCACGCAAGTCGTACAAAGCAGGGAAGAAGCACCTTGGCACTCGCGAAAAAAGCGACCTGCAGATGTCGTTTTTTGATTGTCGTGTATGGCGGCGCTATATCTGACAGATGGGCCGATCTGGCCGTATATGACGGCACGATAGTTTTCTCTGGCGGCTGTAAGCTGGGGCTCCGATAGTGCTCTGCCTGACATGGTGGAAATCCCCTGACCGCCTTTGGCCTGCTTCCCTTCCCAGTGGACTGTTTTATGTAGGCTGAGTTTTCTGTGTTTAAAGGGGTATGCTATAATTTTTGAAATTCTGCTTGAACTGATTGCAATGATTTGTCGAGGAGAAGGTTATGCCTACCTACGTGGTCACAGGGGAAGAGATCGTTTTGAATGAATTCGATGTGTTTGAAAACAGAAACGAACTTCCTCCGGTGAAAGTGACTTCTCCTACGTTTTTTGATGCCCTCGTAGCCGGCGCTTCACTTCTCCAGGACAAGGTCGACGAAAAAAGGGCGGGCACCAATACAGGCTTCTTCACAGCAGAAGTGACTCATGTCTATGCTGAAGACGGAACACTTTTATATCGCGATACCAGTGGACTTTATTATGATTTATATACACCGCCTAGCAGTCATGACCCAGAGGAGGACTCAACCCATTTCTCGACAAGTTTCATCAGCTTTTCTTTCAAGGATCGGGATTTCACCGAACATCTCTTTCGAGACTTGCGTGAACTGAACAGACGGAACTGGTTCGCATTGCAGGACCTTCCTCAGGACCGCTATTATCATAGTGAACTTTTGGCAAAGATCCTTCGAGAAGAAATCGAAAAACGGGATAACCTGATATTGATCTTGTCGAAGAATTCGATAAACAGCGAATGGGTAAAATTCGAAGTGGAAACAGCCCGAAGGCTTGAGAGCGTTCGAAGAAAGCAGGTAATAATACCTGTACTTGCAGACGCTTCAATCAAAACGGAAGATGGCAATTGGATACTTCGATCTATCCGGCGAGATCAAATCCTGGATTTTTCAGCTTATCGCAGCAAAGAGAAATCTGGCGATCTGCTGGAAAAACTTTTACGGAGGGTCGAAGAGAACAGTAAAACCGATCTGCACGAACAGGCATGACCAATTCTTGATGCCGGAAAAGTGCCCCATCGCTAGATGGGGCACTGCTCATACTGGCCTGACCGGCCACGCTTGTGGTTTTCACTGGATACCCCCGTGTGGGCGTGGACAATGCCTGGGGAATGAATTTTCTTATCAACACGAAAGCGACCGGTTAAGGTCGCTTTTTGATTTGCTTATCTTGCTCTCAATCAAAACATGCAATGGCGGGCGTTATTGGCAAGGGCTGGAGTTTCTGTCGGTCACGACTAGATGGTAAGCAGATTACGCGAATGTGTGACTTTACCGCACCATCTAAATCATGCGCATGTTACAATTTCGACCATCCGAATTAAAGATTTTTGCAATCACGAAAAGACAGGAGAGAGAACATGTACGGCGACACTTACCAAAGCGTTCGTCTCGATCAGCGTTGCATCTTTTGCGGGGGCGGCACTGCCGAGGTACAGGAGCACTCCTATTACGATTACCAAAACCAACGTTACATGAAATCGCCTTTTCCCGCCCACGCGGCGTGCCTGAAAAAAGCCCGGCGGGTGGATACTGCCATCAAGTGGATGTGGTTCCTGGCTTTTGTGGCAGCGATGGCCACCACCTATGTGATGATGATCCGCAACCCGCAGGCTGAAACAACCAGCCCACTCCAGGGCCTGGTCATCCTGTTTGGCTATTTGGTGCCGATCCTGTATTTCACGCTGGGGAAGAAACGACGCTGGATCTGGAAGATCAAACATTATTATGAAACCCACCGTTTTGGGGATACGTGGCAAAAATAGCAGCCTGTCCTTGCAGGCTCCCGGTCGGCGGGATTAAGCCAATAAACGTTCAAGTTAAAGCAACAAATCCAAAAGTTAAAGCAAGAAACTTTCAAGTTAAAGCAACAAACTTCAGAATTAAAGCAAGAAACTCGCCGGTTAAGCCAACAAACCCCTTCCCGCAGTGCGGGAAGGGGTGGAGGACTGACAGCGGCGGGGTGAAATTACCATTCTATTCCACCGGGTCTTCGGGGAATTTCTCGTTCCACAGGGCGATCATCTCGGCTTCGGTCTTGCCGATGTTCTCGGCGTTGGCCCACTTGCCGCGGAACCCGGCGTTCAACTGCTTGTCCACTTCCGGGCTGACGCGCACGGAGATATTGATCGAGCCATCCTTCTTGCCCACCGGTTCGTAGTGCGTGCCGTTGGGCAGATGCACGATGCGCCCGGCCTTCAAGCCGGATTCGATCTGCACGTCCAGTTCGGCCAGGACAGCGATCACCGAGCCTTTGCTCTGGTTGGTGGCGGCTACGATGTTCTCGATCAACTCCTCCTTCGTCATCGGGTCGCTTAAAACGATCTTCGGGCCAAGCGTGGCCCACATCTTGATTTTCTTAGCCATTCTATCCTCCTGTAGCCATGATAAGCCGCCCGGCGCAGGCCGGGAGTCCTCCCTGATCAAACGGCGGTGAGCGTGGTGTGATGCGGTCTCGAATGCCCCGCCCCAAAAAGAACGAACGACGATAGGATTTTACTGTAATCGGGGCGGCGACGTGAAAACACGTAGCAGGTCACATATCCTATGTGACGATCCTGAAACAAAAAAGATGGCCCTCGGGAAACCGGGGCCATGTTGCACCAGCACGAAAACGATCTTCATAGGTCGCTTTTTGGTTGCAATGTCTTGATTTCAATAATAAATAAACAATCCAATGGTTTTGCTCAATTACACTAACATTTGCTCAGGTTCTGCTTGGAATTGGTGAATAATATCTGTAGTCGTATGCTATGTAATGTTGCAGCGTGTTTCTACATTCCTTCTCATCGCTAACAACTGGATATAATCTCATCAATGTTGAGTTCATTCATGACAAACGATGCAGCTTTGAGGTCATACAGAGTGTCGTTTGGGATGCCTTTCGAGACTGTTTGTTCGCAATTAGCAAGTTCGGAAACAAGCTCCTGATTCCGCAAGAACAGCAGTTTGGCAGTTGCCAAAAACTGGAGTTTAATAAACTCACAATGATGGCTTGTTCTCGAATCTGGATGTCCGTTTGTTTGCCAGTTGTAACCCGGGCAGTGGGGGCAGGCGGCAGTAAAAGAGCAATTGTCGCACTTTGTGCTTATTTTGGGACCGACAGATTTTGGGCCCTCATAGATCTTACCTGTGCAGAATCGCGCAAAACGATGACACGGTAACATACGTCCATCAGTATCATATGCCCGCATTGTCTTACCAGAGCCACACCAACTGTGCTCAGGATCTTGTTTTTTCAGGAACAGCCGAATTGGCAAAGATAGTAGATTGGGAACATCAAGAAGAGGGTTGGCAGCATAATGCTCTACCAAGAGAGCAAGTTGTTCAGCGAAAGTTGATAGGTAATGTCTCTTACTTTGAGAATCTCCCCAGACAGGTTCATACACGACATTGGCAGATACATTAAGACCCATGGACTCGATGTTGAGTATGCCTTGATAGAGAGCGCCGAGAGTATCCGGCGTCAGGGTCATT
>CAZRCR010000093.1:2887-6614 GCA_964598615.1 uncultured Anaerolinea sp. | reverse complement strand
CATCGTAGGTGAGATGACAGGTTGGCTGCCCAAACCCGTTTAGGCAGATCGTATACCACTTCGTGGCATAAGTAACAGCTTACAGGCGGGAAAACATTGAAACCAGTATAGCACGTCTCCCGCCGGGGCTTCCATCCTGAGATGGAGATGACGAGGGTTTGTGCAGCTTGACTGTTCGCTTGCGCTGCCCTACCGCAAGTTTCCAGCCTAAAAAGATAGATTGCTAATCTGGAAAAATATTTTTTCAGGCTAGAAATATCCATTTACGCGGCGCTTCTTCCCCCTTATAATGACTTAAATCCGATCTTTCCAGCTATTTTCCCGCTTCGACGCCGTTTTTGCCACAGGAGGAAGTATGGCATCCAAGATTCTGGCGATCAAGACCAACCGTCCCCGCATCGACTTGCAGCCGACCACCCACACCGCCCAACTGGTGGAGTTCATGGCTGCCAACACCGGACTGAGTACCGGCCAGGTATTGCTGGTGGCCTACCAGTTGCAGGATGCTCTGGCGGTTTTTCTGGGCAACGGAAACCCGGTCAAGCTGGACGGGGTGGGCACCTTCACTCCCGACCTGCGCGCTGACGGGACCTTCATCGTCCATTACCGCCCGGATGTGGCCCTGAAACGCAGGCTCAACACCCAGACTGCATCCCGCGCCCCGCTGCACAACAAGAAGAATATCGGCAAATCTGCTGCGGACCTGATCGCCCAGTGGAACGCCGACCATCCCGATGACCCGGTGGAAGAATAAGAGCGCCTCCCCCAGTCCCGCGGGGACTTTCGCGTTGAGCCGGGATATTCATGTCCTGGCTAACCCCGGCAGTGAAAGCAAAAACCGGCCGATTTGCATGGCCGGGCTGTATCCATCCCCATCTTCGCCCGGACGTGAACGTCCGTACTCACCGCACAAGGGCGCTTCAGCGCCCTCCGTCAGTCCCGCCGGGACTTCCGCCCTGAGCCGGGGGATTTATTCCCCGGCGTTGAAAGCGAAAACCGGCCTTCTACATGACTGGTTGGAGTACATTCGCTTGTTTTTTGCTTAATCTGAGCTACCCTTGTTTTAGCTTACTGCAATAACAACTAAGCACCAGTTGAATAGTTTATATTAAGTTTTAAAGACTCTCCTGCGGGAATCGGTATTGACTGAAAACATCTGGGCTTTCCGGCTGGCCAATATCGCTCACTTAGTTGTTGATGTGCAATAGTAAGACTCCAAGCTGGGATATTGCTCTCGTCAATCTCCTTGCCAGCTAGGGTTTTAGGAGAAATTGATCCGGCATAAAAATGGTCTTTAGCATAAACGATATATGTCATTACACTAGCAGATAGGGTTGCTAGATTATCATCATTGCGCGGATCAGTGAGTGCAAAATGAGCAGCTACTTTGTTCCGATACTTGGTAATATTTGGCATGACTCGCTTTACATATGCTTTAGCTTGTGACGGATTACCATAGACTAGCCAGCCGACCAACTGTGCATAGTTGTGAGCAGATACTGCATACCATTGAAATTGACAGGATAACCGGCCTAACGCTGTGTTCTCGAGAATGCCCCCCGATACAGCCACTGGTACATTCTTTTTATTTGCCTTTTCCGTAGTGTACTTTTCTACTCTCTTAACATCGCTGTCAATCCAAAACAACCCATCAGCAAGGCGCGCAAGAGTTTGAGTTGCATATTGATGTTGTTTAACATCTTTGTCAGAAAGAACTAAATTGTCAACATAGTCTAGAATCATTTAACACCCATGCCCTTGATTTTTTTCGATTGAAAAAGGATTTATTTTGTAAGTATGAAACAGCTTACATTCAAACCGATTGCTTGCACTGTGGAGCACACATAACTGCCTTCCAAACATTAAAACGAGTATAGCATGACTCCCTCCAACCCGCTTCCCCTCTGCTCCCGTTTCGGTGTATCATAGCTTTATCCCCCAACAAGGAGTCTCCCATGCCTTACGTCTATCTCCTGCTCGGCCTGCTCGTGCTCCTGCTTGTCTGGTTCATCATTGCCCTGATCTGGGGCAAGCCGTGGAGCGTGAAGGGCCTCTACCTGCGCACCTTCCTCAGGTTCGCCCTGAAAGGCCCGGAACTGCTGACCATGCTCGGCATCCTCGAGAAGTTCGGCATCCACGCTCACAACGCCAAATTCTCCGACGCCTCCGAAGCCTTCCAGGACAAGATGTTCGCCTTCCTCAAGCGTGACCTGCGCCTGCTGCGCTCATACCCCGTCCGCCCGGCCACGCGGCTCTCCACCGGCATCATGGACTACTTCCTCGACGACATCGTCCGCGGCGAGCGCTTCCGTCACCACGACTATCCCCTCAACCAGATGTTCGGCATCCAGTCCGAGATGCCCAACTTCATGATGACCCTCCACCCGGTGGTCAGCAAGCTCGAAGGGCGCAATTACGTCAAGCGCCTCAGCCGGTTCGGGGTCAAGTTCGACCAGGTGATGGAAGGCATCGTTGCCCGGGAAAAGAAAGGCGTCATTCCACCCCGCTTTGTGATCCGCCGTGTGCTGGACGAGATGACCGCCTTCGTTGCTTCCCCGGCGAACGAGAACCAGCTCTATACTGTCTTCCGGGACAAACTGTCGAAGTTGGAGAAGGTCAGCGCTGCGGACCGGGAAAGCCTGCTCGCGGCAGCTGAGGCCGAGATCACCCGGACGGTCTATCCTGCCTACCGCAAGTTCATCGACTACTTCACCGAACTGGAAAAGAAAGCCACCGCAGAGGACGGCGTCTGGAAACTGCCCGACGGGACGGACTATTACGCCCAGTGCCTGCGTTCCAATACCACCACCGAGTACACCGCCGAACAGATCCATGAGATCGGCCTGGCCGAAGTGGCGCGCATCGAGGGTGAGATGACCGCCATCCTGGATGGGCTTGGTTACAAGGGCGTGAAGAGCGCCCCCAGGAAGCTGGCCGAGTTCGGCAAGGAGGAACGCTTCCTGTTCCCCAATACCGACGAAGGCCGCAAGGCGGCGATGGATGAGTACCAGCGCATCCTCGACGAGGTGGACGCGGCCCTCGGCCCGTACTTCAACGTCCGCCCGCGGGCCAGACTCCAGGTCCAGCGCGTGCCTGAGTTCCGCGAGAAGACCTCAGCCGGGGCCTATTACATGCCCGGCGACCTGGGCGGGTCGCGTCCCGGCGTCTTTTATGCCAACCTGCGCGACATGAACGAGATCCAGAAGTTCGGCATGAAGACCCTGTCGTACCACGAGGGCATTCCCGGTCACCACTTCCAATTGTCCATTGCCCAGGCGTTGAAGGGACTGCCCATCTTCCGGCGCATGGTCCCGTTCACGGCGTACGTGGAAGGCTGGGCGCTCTACGCCGAGAAGCTGGCGCGTGAGATTGGCATGTACAAGGATGATCCCTACGGCGAACTGGGCTATCTCGACTCCGAGTTGTTCCGTGCTGTGCGGCTGGTGGTCGATACCGGCATCCACCACAAAAAGTGGACGCGTGAACAGGCCATCGAGTACATGGAAGCCCACACTGCCAGCGCCCACGAGAGCGTGGTCAGCGAGATCGAGCGGTACATCGTCATGCCGGGGCAGGCCTGCGCCTACAAGATCGGCGAGATTAAGATGGTGGAACTGCGCGAGCGGGCGAAGAAAGCCCTGGGCGACAAGTTCGATCTGCGCACTTTCCATGATACGGTCTTGAAGAACGGAGCCATGCCGCTTGATATCCTCGAACAGGTGGTGGA
>CAZRCR010000093.1:0-2787 GCA_964598615.1 uncultured Anaerolinea sp. | reverse complement strand
GTTGAGCAGGGTGATGTAATCGGCCTGGTTGGGCGGGTTCATCGAGATGATGATCTCGATGGCCTGGATGGCGCCTTCCCGGTCACCCGCGTTGAGCAGGTTCTCGCCCAACGCATCAAGCTGTGACACAGCATCCGGGATGCGCTCGGCCTGACGGTATTCCTCGGCCAGGGCGCGCCGCAGCACGGCCTGCTGGGGATATTCGTTGACCAGCTCCTCGAGGAAAGGAATGGCCGCGCTGCGCCGGTTGACGCTCTGCAGGTGGGTCAGGTAACTTTCCAGTTCGGCGGCGGCCTGGGCGGGCTGGCTCAGGCGGATGTTCAGGTCCACCAGGCTCTTGCGTATCTGCACATCGTCCGGCTCGAGGGTGCGAAGCTGTTCGAAGATGCGTACTGCCTGCCGCCAGTCAAGGCGCTGCATGTCGATGTCGGCCATGCGCTGGAGCAGTTTGATATTCCAGGCGCGGTTGGCGCCGCCCTGCTGGGCAAAACGCAGCGCCGTGGTGTAGGTCTTGCGCGCCATGTCGAGTTCGGCGAGACGGTAGTAGATGTCGGCCAGGTCGAGGTATTCCCCGATGGCTTCGTCCACCAGACCGCGGGCGGAGAGCTGGTCGATCAGCCGTGTACGCACCGACAGGTCCATTGGCGAGATCTGCACGATGCGCCGCAGGATGGTCACCGCCTGGGAAGCTTCACCGCGCACGCTGTAGGCCTGGGCCACGACCGTGTACTTGGTAATGGCTTCCGGGGTGCGGCCTTCCTGGATCAGCAGGTCACCTACCAGGGAATGCAGGGGCAGATAGGTGGGAGCGAGCCGCAGGGACTCGAAGGCCTCGTCCATGGCGGAGCGCAGGTGCCCGTTGCGCGCCAGCGAACGGACACGTCCCATCGCTTCGATGACCTGGTTGGACTGCGCCTGGGCCATGATCTCGGCCAGCGGCAGGGGAGGCATCCCTTCGTCAGGTTTGGGCAATTGTTCGCGCGCCTTGCTTACTTCCGCCCGCCAGTTGGGGCGCAGCAAGAGTTGCTTGATGTTTTCGCACAGACGTTCCTGGGCGGCCATATCGGTCTGGGCGGCCTGGGCTTCGATGAGCGGCTCGTATAACTGGCGGATCTCCGCTGCCTGTTCCGCCGGAACGACGCTCGAATCGGCCACTTTCAAGGCTTCCATGTACTCGGTCACGGCATCCCGCGTGCGGCCCAACTGGTGCTGGATCTGTCCCATCAGGAGACGCGCCCCCAAAGCGTACCCTTCATGTTTGACCGCGGTTTGCAGGCTGCGCAGGGCGCTTTCCACACGTTCGGTCTTCGAGCGCAGCAGGCCGAGGTCGTAATAGATGGCCGGGTCGGTGAATCCGGCTGCCACGGCTTTTTCCAGTTCCTCGGCAGCCTGGGCTTCCTGTTCTTTGGTCTGGGCGTCGATGGCCTGACCGATGTGTAACATGACCTTGGTGCGGTCATGATGTTTGACGTTGAGTTCCCCGGTCGTCCCGCGGACGATGGCCTGCATCCCCTGGCGGGACGACAGGTTGCCGCCTGCCTCTTCGGACAGGTCGAAGAGCACTTCTGCCAGCCGGGTGAGCGCCGTTTTGCGCGCCTCGGTGATCGGGTCCAGCCCCGTATCGGCCGATGCAGGGGCCTGGAGCTGTTTTACCTGGGCCATGCGCAACGGTCCGGTGCCGCCCTGTGGACGCATCGGCTTGGGGAGCAGTTGTCCGTTCTTGAAGAGGGTCTGCGCCTGGCGGGCTTCGGCGCTGTTGGGCTGGAGACGCAGGGCGCGTCCGAGCATTTCGGCGGCCTTTTCGTTCTGCCCGGAGCGTTGCAGCAGGCTGGCAACAGCCAGGTATTCAGTGGCGGCCTGGGGGGCATGTCCGACGCGTTCGTGGACCATGGCCAGGTAGGTGCGGGCCGCTACGTGTTCGGCGTCCAACTGGGTCACACGGACCCAGTTCTCGAGGGCCTTTTCCGATTCCTGGTTCTTGATATAGAGTTCCGCCGCTTGCAGGAAAGCCTGGATGGCTTCTTTTATGTTGCCAAGCCGCTCGGAGAGTTGCCCCACCTTCTCGAGCGGGACCGGGTCTTTGGGCGCCGCCTGGGCAGCTTTGCGATACACCTGGAGCGATTCATCGTAACGCTGCAACTCGAACAGCGCCAACCCGAGGCTGCTGAGCGCTTTGGGATGATCGGGGATCTCTTCAAGAGCTTTCTGGTAGGCCTGGGCGGCCTTGTCCCATTGCTGGTCCCAGGCTGCAGAATGGCCCATGCTCATGGCTTTTTGAAAAATGTCTTCGCGTCCGGGCATAGTTTTCTCTTTGTGCGTTGATGCGGTGGTTAACCCATTACGGTCATTTCGTCCCAGTTCCGGCCCTGACGGGCTTCGGTGGAAAGCGGGATGGACATGGGGTAGGCATTCTCCATCACTTCGCGTACCAGGCGGACGGTAGCTTCCAACTCGGCCTGCGGACACTCCAGCACGAGTTCATCGTGTACCTGCAGGAGCATCCGCCCGTTCAGCCTGGCCTTTGCCAGCGCCGGCGGGATCTCAATCATGGCAATTTTCATTATATCAGCAGCCGTGCCCTGGATGGGGGCATTGATGGCTTCGCGTTCTTCCCGGTTCTTGAGCATCTGGTTCATGCCCGATTTGAGCATCGGGAAGTAGCGGCGGCGGCCCAGCAGGGTCTCCACGTAACCGGTCTCTTTGGCTGAGCGGCGGATGCCGTCGAGATATTTTTTGACACCGGGGAACTGGTGGAAGTAGGCTTTGACGAACTCCTCGGATTCGGCC
>CAZRCR010000092.1:0-6645 GCA_964598615.1 uncultured Anaerolinea sp. | reverse complement strand
TCGAGACCACCTCCATCCCGCTCTACATCCTGGCTGGTTTCCTGAAAGCGGACGACAAATCCACCGAAGCGGGCTTCAAGTACATGCTCTTCGGCGCTCTGACATCTGCAGTGCTGCTCTATGGTTTCAGTCTGCTCTTCGGGTTTACAGGTGAGACAAATCTTTATCGCTTGTCTGGCTATTTGAAAGACTTTAATCTGATAGCCGTTGGTATCACCTTCCTTGTCCTGGCGGGACTGGCCTTCAAGGTCTCCCTGTTCCCGTTCCACTTCTGGGCACCGGATGTGTACGAAGGCGCACCCACGCCCGTGACCGGCTTTTTGTCCACTGCATCCAAAGCGGCCGGGTTCGCCGTGCTCATCCGTTTGTTCACCGCTGTCTTCTCGGCAGACAAGGTTGCGCCTGACTGGAGTCTCATCCTCGCTATCCTTGCCACGCTGACGATGACCGTCGGCAACCTGATCGCCCTGACGCAAAAATCCGTCAAGCGCATGCTGGCTTATTCGTCCATTGCGCACGCCGGGTACGCCATCATCGGTGTGGTTGCTTTCTCTGAAATGGGTATGGCGAGCGTGGTCTTCTACCTGATCGCCTACGTGCTGACCAACCTGCTGGCCTTTGGCATAGTTGGCATTGTGGGCCGCGTCACCGGCTCGGACGAGGTCAGCGCCTATAACGGTCTCAGCCGCCGCAATGCCGGGCTGGGGCTGGCCGCGCTGGTTGCGTTCCTGTCGTTGGCAGGTATGCCGCCCTTCGTCGGGTTCGTCTCCAAGTTCTTCGTCTTCGCTTCGGCGGTCCGTGAGGGGTGGGTCTGGCTGGCCATCGTCGGTGTGTTGAACTCCATCATCGGGTTATACTACTACCTGAACGTCCTCAAGGCTGTCTACCTCTATCGGATGGAGAACGAGGACGAGGATAAGCACCCGGTCCCGATGTCCCGCCCCGTGGCGATAGCGCTGGTGGTGCTCGTCGCCGGGATTATCGCCCTGGGCGTCGTTTTTGGACCGTGGTTCGGCATCGCCATGCAGGCGGCTGCCAACCTGTTCTAGACGTCACAAAAAGCCTCTGATATAATTCCGCCGCCATGAGCGAACCGGAAAAAGACCAAAAATATCAACTTCAACGTTCAGCCAATCTGGCGGCAGCAGGACTTGCCGGTCAGATCGGCTGTGTCATTCCTGTGATCATCCTTGGTTCTGTCCTGCTTGGTCTGTGGCTGGACAAGATGTTCGACACGGGGAAGTTGATCACGCTGATCGCGGTGTTGGGTTCCCTGCCTGTTTCCATTTACCTGACGTTTCGCCTGGCCATGCGGGCTGTGAAAGATATCAACCGATCCATGCCACAGCCAGCAACCAAGTCAAATCCACCCAAGGAGGACGAGAAGAGTGACTAGCGAAGCAAAGCCCAAAAAACGCTTCCATATCAAGACGACGCTCATCCTGGGGCTGATTGCCCTGGGGATTTATGCTGCGTTTCTTGGCCCTTCCATCTTGAAACCGATCAGCCCGGTTGTGGTTCTGCCTGCCGAGTCGACTGGCTTGCATATCGGTAATTTCCAGATCACCAATACCATCGTAGCCACCCTGTTGGCTGACGCGATTCTCTTGTGGATGGCTCTGGCTGCCTGGCGCTTCTATCGCCGGGGCGGGCAGACCCCCAAGGGGATCGTCAACATCCTTGAGGCTTTGGTCGAGTTCATGTGGAATACCGTTTCCGGTTCGGCAGGGAAGTGGGCCAAGCGCATCTTCCCGGTCGTGGCGACCATCTTCCTTTTGATCTTTGTTGCCAATGTTGTCAAACTGGTGCCCGGATTTGAAAGCGTTGGCTACCTGAAACAGGTCCACGAGGGTACCGGGTACGCGCCTGTGGCGCTCGTCCGTATCGGTGATTTTACTCTCTGGACGATCGACAAAGGTCAGCCGATTACCGTGGAAGCGGTTGCGGAAGGCGAAACGACTGCCGAGAGTCACGGCGAAGAAACAGCAGTAGTCGAAGCGGGGGAGGCCCCCTGCACGGCTTGCGAAGTTGTCCCTTATTTGCGCGGTTCAGCCACCGACATCAATTTCCCGTTTGCGCTGGCGATCATCACTGTCTTGATGACCCAGATCTATGGTGTTTGGGCGCAGGGACCGAAATATTTTGAAAAGTTCTTCCAGTTCAAACGCCTCATCAACGGCGGTCCGTTCGGGATCATTGACTTTGCGGTCGGCTTGCTGGAGATCATCCTGGAACTGGCCAAGATTCTCTCGTTTGGCTTCCGTCTCTTCGGCAACGTGTTTGCCGGTGCGCTGTTGTTGTCCATTCTCGGGGCGCTTGTGGCTGTCGGTGTTCCCCCGATCCTGTATATCCTGGAAGTCTTCTTTGGGATCATCCAGGCCTATGTGTTCTTCCTGCTGGCGACTATCTTCCTCAGCGGGGCAACGATTGCCCACGGGCATGAAGAAGCCCACTAATTTTGGAAATCATCTTACGCTTACGATAAGGAGACAGTAACATGGAGTTCAATCAATTCTTCGTTGACGGTATGAAACTGCTAGGCGCTGGTCTGGCTATGCTGGGCGCCATCGGCGCCGGTGCGGGTGTGGGTATCGCCGCCTCGGGTGGTGTGCAGGCCATGGGTCGTAACCCGGATGCCTCGGGCATCATCCAAACCAACATGATCCTGGGCATGGCCTTCTCCGAAGCGGTTGCCATCTACGCCTTGGCCGTCTCATTGATCATCATCTTCGTCGGTTAGGCCGGAAGGAGTCCCGATGGATAAACTTGGGATCAATCTGGGATTTCTCCTCTTCCAGATCTTCAACTTCCTGATCTTGATGATCCTGCTCTATGCGTTCGCTTACCGGCCCCTCGTGAAAATGCTGGAAAGCCGCAGAGAGAAGATCGCCCAGGGGATGGAAGATTCTCGTATTGCCGCCGAAGCGCGTGCCAATGCGGAAAAAGACGCTGCCAAGATTATTGCCGAGGCACAGGCCAAATCGGCCCAGACCATCCGGGAAGCCACGGAACGTGCCGAGCTTGCCACCAAGGATGTGAAAGCTGCCGCTGAGACGGATGCTGCCAAGGCGCGTGACGCTGCCCTTGCCGAAGTGGAAGAGGAGCGCAACCGTATGTTGGGTGACTTGCGCGGACAGGTGGCTGCCTTGGCCATCGCTGCCACCCAGAAACTGGTCGGCGAAGCCTTGGACGAGAAACGTCAGCACGCCCTGATCAACGAGTTCTTCTCTGGCGTGAAATCCGGTAAAGTGGTCGTTCTCGAAGGTACAGACATCACCGGCTCGGCTGCCGAAATCACTTCGGCCCTGCCGCTCAACAAGGATGAACAGGAAGCCGTCAAGAGCAATGTGCTTGCCAAAATGGGCAAGCAGGCCTCCGTTACCTTCCGCGTCGACCCCGCCATCCTCGGCGGTCTGGTCGTGCGTGTGGGCGACAAGGTGCTGGATGGATCGGTCGCGGCCCAACTCGAAGGTCTGCGCCAATCGTTGAAATAAATCCCCCTTATAGAGATGAGACCTGACGGGTTTGCCTGTCAGGTCTTTCTTTTTATGGTAAAACTGCCCCATGACCAACATCACCCTCATAGACCTTTTCGCTGATTTTCCTTTCCCCTTTTCACCCGCCATACTTGCTGATGTGCCCATCACCGGCATTGCCATCGATAGCCGCAAGGTTGAACCGGGCAGTCTCTTCATTGCCCGGCGTGGTGGCTCGGTGGACGGCCATGCCTTCATCTCGTCCGCCATTGAACACGGCGCGGCTGCGATCGTGGGGGAGGACGAGATCGGCGGACTGAGTGTGCCGTATGTGCGCGTGCCGGATTCGGTCGAAGCGGTGACTTGGCTGGCGGCGGCCTTCTATGGCTGGCCGGGGCGGAGTCTGACCGTGATCGGGGTTACCGGGACCGACGGCAAGACTACCACATCGAACCTGCTCTATCAGGTCCTGCGGACAGCGGGTATCAAGGCTGGTCTCATCTCGACCGTCAACGCGGTCATTGGCGATGAAGTGCTGGATACTGGTTTCCACGTCACCACACCCGATGCGCCGGAAGTGCAGTACTACCTTTCCCGCATGGTCGCCTCAGGTCTGACCCATGTTGTTCTGGAGACTACTTCGCATGGTCTGGCCCAACACCGCGTGGACGCCTCGCAATATGATATCGGAGCGGTCACGAATATCACCCACGAACACCTCGATCAGCACGGTTCCTACGAGAATTACCGGGCGGCAAAGGCGCGTCTTTTCCAGTTGCTCGAAGCCACGACTTCCAAGCCGCAGGGCAATCCCCGGTTGGCTGTGCTCAACCGGGACGACTCATCGTATGAATATTTATCGTCCATCGTTCGCAGTCCATCCTCCGCAGTCAGTTATGGTTTGCAGGCGGCCGCCGATATCCGCGCCGAGAACATCGTCTACTCCCCGCAGGGCATTCACTTCGACGCGGTCGGCGCGGACTTTCGCGTCCCGGTGACAAGTGCGCTGGTGGGGGAGTTCAATGTCTCGAACTGTCTCGCCGCGCTGACGGTGGCCGTCCGCGGCTTGGGCGTGGACCCGGAAACGGCCGCGCGTGGGATCGCGTCGCTGGAGGGTGTTTCAGGACGCATGGAGCGGATCGACCTCGGCCAGCCGTTCACGGCGATTGTCGATTTTGCTCACACGCCGAATGCATTGCGGGTAGCCATAAATACTGTTCGGAAGATGACCTATAAACGAGTGATCACCATCTTTGGGTCTGCGGGACTGCGCGACAAAGAGAAACGTAGGATGATGGCCGAAGTCTCGGCGGAACTGGCGGATGTATCCATCCTGACCGCCGAAGACCCGCGGACCGAGTCCCTGGATGGTATTTTGGAAGAAATGGCTTCAGGGGCGCGTGCAAGGGGTGGGGTGGAAGGGAAGACCTTCTTCCGTGTCCCTGACCGGGGCGAGGCGATCCGGGAAGGGGTCCGCATGGCGCTGCCGGGGGACATTGTTATTTCGTGCGGAAAAGGTCACGAGCAGTCCATGTGTTTCGGAACGGTCGAATATGCCTGGGATGATCGTACGGCCATGCGCGCCGCACTCGCCGAGTTGATGGGAGTGGCAGGCCCGGCCATGCCTTACTTGCCCACACAGGAGCGGAAATGATCCATGTCTTGCAGCGTCAGCAGGTCATTCCGGCTGGCATGGATAGGGTCTGGGATTATTTTTCGAAACCGCAGAATTTGAACGATTTGACTCCCCCGGACATGTGCTTTTTGATCGTGCGCGGCGGGGAACAGCGCATGTATGCCGGGCAATTGATCGAATACCGTGTGCAGTTCGCCCCCGGCATCCGCTCCCGCTGGCTGACGGAGATCCGCCATGTACAGGAACAGGCCTATTTCGTGGATGAACAGCGAATCGGGCCCTACCGTTTCTGGTATCACGAGCACCTTTTCGAGGCAGTTCCAGCGGGTGTGAAAATGACAGATCGCGTCACTTTCGAAGTCCCGTTCGGGCTCCTGGGGGAGATCGTCTATCGTCTGTGGATCCGCCGCCGTTTGGAGCATATCTTTGACTTCCGTGCTGTACGCGTGACAGCTTTGTTCGCGAAATCCTAGAAGGTACAAAAAAATCCCTGCTTTGAAAAGTGGGGATTTTTCTGTATCAGCCGCAGTACCCACCGCCGCGGCTGTAGACGTGCTCCGGATGCCAGTCTGTATCACGCCCCAGAACCATGCGCGGGGCACGCGCAGTCTCCTGGAAGTTGCGCTCCTGTAGGAACGATAAGGCAACAGTGTTGGATTCCGGTATAACGATACTTTTGCAGCCGCAGCTCAGTTTATATGTCAGCAGGGATAATCCGGCTGTATCATTTTCGGCCAGTATCGGGCCCTGGGATAAGTCTGGCAGGAAAAAGCCATCCAGTTCATTGCTATCAGACTCGTGTACCCAGCCACTCTTGAGAAAACGTTCCAGAAATGGACGGCGTTCTTCTCCGGTTATGGATCGGTCAAGATGAAAGATCGTTTCATAATCTTCTTGCTTGCATGGTCTTACACCGGTTGCTTTTAAAAGGGAAACGGGCTCTTCAGTTTTCAAGAAAATGTAAAAAGATGTGGTCTCGAAGCCCAGTTTCCGATAGACTGGTTCTCCCATTTTGGTGGCGATCAGGATTTGGTGGGTCACCTCTTTGGATTGGAAAAAAGCGATCAGGTTTCGGGTCAGTGCACTGCCGATGCCCTGGCCGCGAGCTTCAGCAGCAACGACTATGTTTCCCAACCACCCGGCATTTTTGTTCCAGAGCCCGTTTGCACAGCCAATAAACTTCTCATCCAGTTCAGCGGCAATGGGATAGAAATAAGGCTGTCCGAGATGGAAACTGAAAGTGATCGACAGGTTGGTATTCCATTCTGGTGGGGTCAGGGCCGCAAGAAAGTGAATTTCATTGGGGAGAAGTGCACGAATGTTAAGCATGGCTAACTCGTCAGTTTTTGTGTGGCAGGTTCCGGGTCACGCGAGCGGCGGGCGAGCAGGGTCAGCACCAGGGTGCTGGTCAGGCCGAAGGCCAGTCCGCCGATCCAGATGGCCTTTGGCGAAATGGCGTCATTCAGGAAGCCACCAACGAGTGGGGCGGCGGCGCGCGCCAGTCCCCAGGTCAGCCAGTAGACCGACATGTAG
>CAZRCR010000091.1:4742-6646 GCA_964598615.1 uncultured Anaerolinea sp. | reverse complement strand
AATCTCCGGGGGGCATTTCATTCCGGTAGGAACAAAATGAAGCAGGATCAAATCCCCCTGTCACATACGAAGGGATCGGCACCACAAAATCGTGAAAGTGTACTGCCCGATAATCCTGGAAATTCGCCGCATCTCCTGAAATCCTCCCAAAGAAAATTGTGTGCATATACTCATGGAGAGGAAAATACTGTTCAGCAGGTTGGGCAGCTTTCTGGACTTTCTCCTCAAGCGTAGGGTAATATCCCGGTCCCTCCGTGCAAGTGTACGCCTGATGCTCATCAGAATAAACATATGCATGGCCTACGGGCAGTTCCTGACAAATGCTGTCGGTAAGTTCCAGGTGCATATCCACCGGCTGGAGCTCGGGGAGGGTATCGACCCCGATCATCCGGATCAGGGCGGCATGGGCAAGACGAAAACCGGCATATTCCGCATAAATATACTGGAGTTCGAGTTGGCAAGGCTCCTGGCAAACAATCCGGAATGGGTCACCTTCCATCTGATAAGCAACATACGCCACCCCTCCGATCTGGATCGAACTGGATGAGACCTGGACGACATCCGCAGATGCAGGCATAGTTTCCGTGGCCGGTTCCGAAGCCTGACCGGTTTGCTCAGGGGTCGTCGAAACGGTCACCATGTTGCAAGCCAGCAAAAACAAAACCACAAAAACAGGGAGTAATTTGCGCATCGGATTTTCCTCTCTCCGGCATCACGGGATCATGTTGACCCGAGGCCGGGATAGACAACGTCAACACAGGGTCTGCTCTGAAAACAGTATACGGCAAAATCGCGCGCCACCCAACCGAGAAAAAAGTAATGGCGGACCACAAAACCGCCATTCCATCACCTATGCCAGTCTATCCACCCGGCTGACGCGCACCCCGCCCGGTCTCTGTTCGCTGTAAACCCGATAGCACACGGCCGAGAGCTCCTGCTCGAGGAATGGCAAGCCGGGGGCATAATAGAAAGAACCACCAACCGCCAATGATTCCAGGATCTCTTTCATCTTCTCCAGATAACGTTCCAACTGGGCAAGGTCATGCAAATAAGCATAGTTCAGGTGATTGGTGAAACTCATGTGCGCCGCCACCGTGCCCCAGCGGCCCGGTTCGAAACGGAAGTCGAACCAATCCGCCTGCCAGAGATACGAAGCCTGCACATCCAGTTGACGGTCGATCCCGTATGCTTCAACCCCCAGGGAACGCAGATGAATCACCAGGTTCGCCCGACTCCCGCAGCCAATGTCGATGAACGGTTGGCGGATCCGGCCCGGATCGATCCCCAACACTTCCAATTGCAGGTCAGCCGAATATTCTCCATACGTTACACTTCCCACCCTGGATGGCGACCTGAGCAGTTCCCGAAATTTCTCGGGGTACAACACAGCCAGCCACTTCGACAATGCCGGGTAATGCACTTCGTCGAGTGTGGCACGCACATTCCGCGTCTCCTTCATCACCTGCCAGGTCTGGCGGTAGATTCGTTCGAGGGCCTTCACCTGCTCCGGGTCCACCCGTAAATAGGGGTTGATGGAATACAGCCGCTTCACCATTTCCCCGGTCGTAAAAGAGACCAGATCCGCATAGGCGGTTTCGGACCTGTCGCCAGCCTCCAGCATTTCCTCCAGGACAGCCAGAAAATCCGCATCGGCATTCATAACCTGCGCCACATTTTCGTGGAGTAGATTGCCTGAGCGATTGACATGCATTTGCCTTTTGATCGAACGTTTGACCGACTGCATCCTTGCGCCTCAACGCCGGGAAAGCATACAGCAAAACCCCACAGACAAAAGTTGTCCAGAAAAACTGTCTATATTCCGTGCAGCCTGCGAATCATCTCCAGGCGTTTCTCGATCTCCGGCTCGGGATACGGGCTCGGGTCGGCTGGGCTGAACCGGGAAC
>CAZRCR010000091.1:0-4642 GCA_964598615.1 uncultured Anaerolinea sp. | reverse complement strand
TTCTCGATCTCCGGCTCGGGATACGGGCTCGGGTCGGCTGGGCTGAACCGGGAACCGGTCAGCGCAGTGAGGACTGCGTCCACACCGGAGGCGACGTTCCTCGGGTTGTAGCCGCCCTCCAATACGAAGAGGATCCTTCCATCACAGTATTGCTCCGCCAGTTTCACCAACCGTGTGGCGTAAGCATGGTAGCCAGCCGAGGAAAGACCCAGTTCTGCCAGCGGATCGTTCCAGTGGCTGTCGAACCCGGCAGAAACAAAGATCATTTCAGGAACAAAACGCTCCGCCAAAGGAGTGAGAATTTGATCTGCAAGGAGAGCAAAGGCGGCGTCCCCGCTGCGCTCGGGCAAAGGCAGGTTAACGATGCGCCCGCGGGCGTGCGGCGCGTCGTCCATGTGACCGGTGCGGAACGGATAGATGCCTTCCTGTTGGGTGGAAAAGAAAGCCGCGCGCGGCTCGTCCCAAAAGACGGCCTGGGTGCCATTGCCGTGATGGGCATCGAAGTCCACGATCAGGACTCTACCGATGCCATTATCCAGGGCATGGCGGGCGGCGATGGCAACATTGTTGAGCAGGCAAAAGCCCATCGCCGCGTTCGGCTCGGCATGGTGCCCCGGCGGGCGGACGATGGCAAAGGCATTGCGCGCCTGACCCGAGAGCACTGTGCGCGTGCAGGCCAGGGTTGCCCCGGCAGCCAGGAACGCGTCCGCGTAGGTGGACGGGGTAACATAGGTGGGGGCGTAGTCGGTGATGCCGGGGCCGAGGCGGCAGGCGGCTTCGAAGCGGTGCAGCATATCGTCGGCGTGGACGCGGGTCACGGTCTCACGCGCGGCAGGCTCAGGGTCCAGGAAACGCAGGGAAGCCGCGTACGGTTTCGAGGTCCAGTCACCGAAATACTGGAAGCGGGAGGGCGCTTCCTCGTGGTCTGGGAAAACATGTTCCGGCGAAAGGACGAGTGAGCAAGCCGTGGTCATGCAAATATTGTACACGAGGGGACGTTAGCCGAGTAGGTTGTGCCCTGCCGCCGCGTGCGAGCAAAAGCGAGCCCAATCCGCAATAATTTTGCGTTTCTTAAAATATTTTGGTTTTATACAAAAATATTTGACTTAAATAAAAATATATGCTATCATCTCTGCAACGGAGAGAATCCATGGCCATTATTCCTCAGAAATGCCCCAGTTGTTCCGCCCCACTGGTCGTCACCCAATTGACGTGCACCGGCTGCGGCACTAACGTCGTCGGAACATACGAACTCAGTCCCTTCTTCCGGCTTTCCAACCAGAGCCTCCACTTCCTGGAAACCTTCATCCGCAACCGCGGCAATGTCAAGGACATGGAACGCGAGTCGGGCGAATCATATTGGGCGATCCGCCGCCGGTTGGACGAGGTCATTACAGAGATGGGCTTCGACGCCGGGCCTGGTGAAAACCCGAGCCTGACCCGGCAGGAGATCCTCGAGCGCTTAAGCCGCGGAGAGATCGATGTTCAGGAAGCCACGCGCCTGCTCACGGATATGGGCAAACGCTAGGCTTCGTAATTCCAAGGAGAATCAATCATGGACCTGAAGAAAGAACGTTTACTCATCCTGGATATGATCGCCGAGAAAAAGATCACGGCAGCCCAGGGGGAAGAACTTTTCAAAGCACTGGACGCCAGCCTGGGCAGCGACGCGAACGAAGCCATTGACCCGCTCATAGGAGGGCTATCACCGCTTCCCCCCATGCCGCCCCTAAGCCCGCTCTCCCCCATCGCGCCGCGGCAGTTTCGCCCGAGTACAGCAACCAACCCGGCTGCGCTGGCCGCTGCCCTGCGTGAAGCAGGCATCGACCGGGTAACGGTCAGCGATTTCGAAGAGATGGAGACCCACCACCTGACCGCCGACTACATCCGCGAGATGACCGCCTTGGGCGTCGAATCCGACAGCCTGAGCGACTGGCTGGACCTGCGCATGCAGAACGTCACCCCGCTCTACGTCCGCGAGCTGCGCGAGGCAGGGCTCACCGGCCTGGATATCGATGAACTGGTGGAACTGAGTATCCAGAACGTCTCCCCCAAACTGGTGGCGGACCTGCGCCAGATGGGCATCGAAGACCTGGATGTGGACGAACTGGGTGAACTCTCCAACCACGGCGTCTCTCCCAAATTCGTGGCCGAAATGCGCAGTCTGGGCTTTACCGACCTGGACACGGATGATCTGATCGAAATGGCCGACCACGGCATCTCCCCCAAGTTCGTGGCCGAGATGCGCGACCTGGGCCTGAACGATCTCGATACGGAAGATCTCGTCGAACTGGCTGACCACGGCGTCTCTCCCAAGTTCGTGGCCGAGATGCGCGAGCTTGGTCTGACCGACCTCGATACGGATGATCTCGTCGAGTTGGCCGACCACGGCGCCTCCCCAAAGTTCCTGGCCGAAATGCGCTCCCTAGGCTTGACCGACCTGAACGTGGATGACCTGGTCGAGCTGGCCGACCACGGCGTCTCCCCCAAATTCGTAGCCGAAATGCGCCGCCTCGGGTTCGCGGACCTGGACGCGGATGAACTGTCTGAACTGGTCGACCACGGTGTATCCACCCGCCTTATTGAAGACCTGAAAGAATTGGGCTTCGAAGACCTGGATGTGGATATCCTGGTAGAACTGGTGGATCTGGGCATCAACGCCCGTGTCATCCGGGAAATGCGACAGAAATACGGCCCTGAAACCAGCCTCGAACAGATCATCGAACTGCGCGAGAACCGGAAGTTCGCCTTCGAGAAGGAATTCCTGGCAGCCGGGATCCAGGTCGAGGAAGATTAGTCCCCTGCCCTTGCGAGAACCAGAGCAGCATTCCAAACTCACCAGTTCATCCTGGTGAGTTTTTTATTATTCCGTTGCAACAACAACCAAAAGCTTTCATGGTAAACTTTTTCCGTCATGACCCCTTTCCTGCAACTCGCCGTCGAACTTGCCATCATCTTGCTGGCCGCCAAGGCCGCCGGATATCTGAGCACCCGGCTCGGCCAGCCTTCAGTACTGGGGGAGTTGATTGTAGGAGTGCTTTTGGGGCCATCGCTGTTCAACATCCTGGGCATGTCATTCGTGAACAGCGCAACACTCAGCGAGACGATCTCGGAACTGAGCGAACTGGGCGTGCTGCTGTTAATGTTCGTGGCCGGGCTGGAACTGCACCTGGGTGAACTTGCCAGCCACCGGCGGGTGGCCCTGCTGGCCAGCACTGGTGGTCTCCTGCTCTCGGTCGGGCTGGGTTGGGGCGTTGGCCGTCTCTTCGGGATGGGGAATACCGCCGCCTTCCTGCTCGGACTGGCGCTGGGGGCCACCAGTGTAAGCATCTCGGCCCGCACATTGATGGAACTTGGCTTCCTGCGTAGCCGTGTGGGGCTGAGCCTTCTGGGCGCGGCCGTGGCCGACGATATCCTGTCCATCCTGGCATTCTCCATCTTTCTTGCGATCACTTCGGGCAACGGCAGCGCCGTCGAACTGGTATGGATGACAGCGCGCATGTTCCTGTTCCTGGCCGGGGCAACTGCCTTTGGCCTGTGGGTGCTGCCCTGGCTGGTACGTCGGATCTCGAAACTGCATATCAGTCAGGGAACGCTGGCTTTTGCCCTGGTCATCCTGCTGACCTACGGCGTGGCAGCGGAACTGGTCGGGAATATGGCCGCCATTATCGGTACGTTCCTGGCCGGTTTGATGTTCGCCCGCACGCCGGAGAAAACGGTCATCGAACAGGGCATTGGCGCTCTGGCTTACGGATTGTTCGTGCCCATTTTTTTTATCAATATCGGCCTGACAGTCAATCTGCAGACCCTGCAACTGGACGCCGTTTGGCTAATCCTGGTTGTTACTCTGGCAGCGATTGCCGGGAAACTGTTCGGGGCTGCTGCCGGAGCACGCCTGGGTGGTCTGCCGGGAAACGAATCCATCCAACTCGGCACCGGCATGGTAGCCCGTGGTGAAGTGACCCTGATCATTGCCGCTGTGGGCGTGAAAGCGGGTCTTATCAACGGCAGTACCCTTTCTGCCATCGTTGTGGCAGTTTTACTCAGCACCCTGGTCACACCGCCCATGCTGCGAACCGTCTTCTCGCTGCTCAAGCCGAAAGTCCCTGCGCCAGGCACAGAGGAAGAGAGTGAACCATGAACCTGATCCTGTTCGTCTTGCACGACCCGGAAAAGTTACGCGCGCTGCTGGACGCCTGGAAGGAAGCCGGGGTCAGCGGAGCCACCGTACTGTTCAGCACCGGGCTGGGACGCCTGCACCGTTCGGGGGTTCTGGGAGATGACCTGCCGCTGATGCCATCGCTGGAGGATTTCCTCCCCAAGGTGGAACATCTCAGCCGGACTATCTTCAGTCTGGTAGACGAAGATGCCGTTATGGAACGGGTCATCGAAGCCACCGAACGCGTGGTTGGCGACCTGAGTCAGCCCGACCGCGGCCTGCTGATGGTGCTGCCCGTTTCCCAGGTCCGCGGCCTGCGCAAGTACGCCCCGCCGGATTGAGGTCCCAGCCGGGTTTGCAAAAATAAAGGGGAAAATGGGATTTAAGTCATTTGCCCGTGGAATGGGAAGCGTGCTACACTTACCCCATAATCAACGTATATCTTTGTGACTTTGGAGGTTCCCCATGAAATCTACAACCTGG
>CAZRCR010000090.1:0-6727 GCA_964598615.1 uncultured Anaerolinea sp. | reverse complement strand
GGTGCGTGCGAAGCCTGCCGCAATGGACGTTCCACCCACTGCGAGAAACGCACCGTACTTGGCATCACCAACCGGAACGGGGTCCACGCCGAATACACGACGCTCCCGCTGGAGAACCTGCACCTCGTCCCCGATTCTGTAGCAGACGAGGCGGCGGTCTTCACCGAGCCGCTGGCAGCCGCGCTGGAGATCCAGCAGCAGGTGCAGATCCGTCCCACCGACCGCCTCCTGCTGATCGGAGCGGGACGGCTGGGGCAACTGGTGGCCCAGACGCTGGCCCTGACCGGCGCGGACCTGCGCGTGGTGGCGCGTCATCCCTTGCAAAAGAAGCTGCTCACGGAGCGGGGCATCCGGCTGATCGATGAGAGCGAGGTCCAGCCGCGGCGCTGGGATGTGGTGGTGGAGGCCACCGGGTCGCCTTCCGGCTTCGAGTTGGCGCGGCGGGCGCTGCGCCCGCGCGGCATGCTGGTGCTCAAGTCCACCTACCGGGGCGAGATGACCGTCAACTGGTCGCCGTTCGTGGTGGATGAGATCACCATCGTTGGCTCGCGCTGCGGCCCGTTCGCCCCGGCGCTGCGGCTGCTGGAGAAAAAAGAAGTCGACCCGACCGTGCTGATCGCCGAGCGGTTCCCCCTGTCAGCCGGGGTGGCGGCATATGAAGCCGCCCGTCAGCCGGGGATGTTGAAGGTGTTGCTGGAAATCTAAGGAGTGGGGATGGCCCGGAAGGCGCGGACCGGTTCCGGGTCCGGATGGGAACGAACAGGCAGCCAACGGCTGCCTGTTATTTTTTCTGGTTGGGGAAGTGAACGGCGAAGGTCGTCCCGGCCCCCAACTTCGATTTGACCTCGATGCTGCCGCCATGACCCGAAACGATCTGCTTGCAGATGGAGAGACCCAGGCCGGTGCCCGCCACTTTGCCCTCGGAGGCTCGCACCCGGAAGAATTTTTCGAACAGGTGCGGCAGGGCATTTTCGGGGATGCCCATGCCGGTGTCGGCCACGCACAGCGTCCATTCTTTTTTGCCTATCCCGGCGCTGACGGTGACACTGCCTTTGGGACAGTTGTATTTGATGGCGTTGCTGACCAGGTTGATGACCAACTGCTTGACCTTGTCGCGGTCGCCTTCCACCGGAGGAAAGTCGGCGGGGGTCTCCACTTTCAGGGCGATACCGCTTTCGTCGGCTTTGCCCTGCATGATCAGGCGGCATTCCTCGAGCAGGGGAGCCAGCTCGAACTTATCCATATGGAACTGCACGCGCCCCGATTCGAGCCGGGCCAGGTCGAGGAACGAGGATGCCAGGCTGCTCAAACGCAGGGTTTCGCTCTGGATGCCCTTGACCATCGAGTCGCGCTGTTCCTGCGAGATCTCGGGACGCAGGAGCAGGTAGGTGGATGTGCCGATGGATGCCAGCGGGGTGCGCAGTTCGTGGACGAATTCGGCCACCAGGTCGGATTGCTGGAACAGGCGGGTGTTCTCGATGGCCACGGCGGCCTGTGTTCCCAGGGTGAGCAGCAGGTCTTCGTCATCGTCAGTGAAATCGCCTTCGCATTTGTTGATGGCTTCGAGCACACCGACGATCTTGTCCTTGGTGATGAGCGGGATGGCGAGCATGGACTGGGTGGTGAAGCGCGTGACCTGTTCCACGTTCTGGTAGAAGCGATCGTCTTCGTGGGCGTTCGAAATGCGGACCAGTTGCCGGTTCACCACGACCCAACCGGCGATGCTCCCCTCGAGCGGAACGACCAACCCGCGCATGGTGGGTTGGTCGAGGTTGGTGGCCACCTGGAAGTAGAGCTGACGGGCGGCATCGTCGTAGAGCAGGATGGAGGCAGCCCCGGCCCCGGTCAGGTCTGCGGCGGCGTGGATGATGCGGTCGAGCAGGATGTCCAGGTCGAGAGTGGATGCCAGATCCCTGGCGATGGCAATCAAACGCCGGTAGTTCTCCAGGCGTGTTTCGGTATCTGTCATTTGAATTGTTTTTCGAGTTCGAGCAGGGTGGAAGCCAGTTTGGTGAATTGCTGGTAGGTGAGACTATCCGGCCGGGCGGCGATGGCGGTGGTCTTCATACGGGCGGACATGTAGAGCAGTTCGGGGGCGGGGGTAATGGTGACGATGGGCTGCTGGCCGAGCTGCTCTTCCATCTGGGCAATGTTCAACTGCGTATCCGAGCGGATGCGGTTGACCACCACGGTCTGGATGCTGCGCTTGTTGACGCCCAGTTCCACCAGGTCGGAGATCAAGGCGCGGGCGTGGACAGCGGAGTTGGTCACCGGTTCGGCCACCACCAGGATCGCGGCGCAGGAGGCCAGCAGTTTCTGGGTAAGCGGAGCAAGGCCCGCTCCCAGGTCGAGTATGAGGTAGGGCGCCAGGAAACTGAGCCGGTTGACGAGCGCTTCCATCGGCGCAATGGCATTGAGCAGCAGGCCGTCCCTGGGCTGGGTGGTGCCGAAGAGCAGATGGATGCCGGTCTCGTGCAGGAAGAGTTCTTCCTTGACCTTCTGGCGGGTCATGTCGGGCAGTTTGGCGGTCAGCAGTTCGGACAGGGCGCGCGGTTTGGGTTCACCCATGTCGGGGCCAAGGGTACCCATGCCGGGACGCAGCTCGGCCATGACCACCTCGCCTTTGGAGACCATGTGGAGGGCATGGGCCAGGTTGACGGCGGTGGTGGTGACGCCCAGCCCGCCGCGGGCCGCCAGCACGCCGATGGTGAAGGCGCGTTTTTCGCTCGGCAGGGGCGATGTGCCCACTTTGCCTTTGGTGGAGCGTGCCAGCAGGGCCTTGACGTGGGCGATCAGTTCGGAGGGGTGGGTGGGTTTGGTCAGGTAATCGTCCGCCCCGGCCTCGAAGCCGGTGACCTTATCGTCCAGCTGGGTCTTGGCGGTGAACATCAGGATGGGTGTGTTGACGGTGAGCGGGTTGGCGCGCAGGCGTTTGGCCACCTCGAACCCGTCCATTTCCGGCATCATGACATCCAGCAGGATCAGGTCGGGGTTTTCGGTTTCGGCCTGGGCCAGCCCCTGGGAGCCGTTATTTGCCGCGATGATCTGGTAGCCTTGCTTCTGGAGCATCAGGCCAACCAGCTTCAGGGTGTCAACGTCGTCGTCTACGATGAGAATTTTTTCGGCCATGGCACACATCCTCCAGTCATGAAAAGAGTCTAGCATAAAGCGTCTGGAGAGGCAAGACAAAGGATTGACGATTTCCGCACCGTTTACCAACTTTTCTCCTCAGGGTAATCGCATTTGGAAAAGATGGTTTTACTACCGAACATTTCGGAAATTGGACGCGTAGGAACGCTGATTTAATGGTTTTTCCCCGCGTTTTCTGTGACCCCGCCGGGATAGGAATGACCGGGCGGCTGCAGACTCCGCCGGGACATAAATGTCCCGGCTCAACGCGCAAGCCCCTGCGGGTCTTACCGAAGGGCGCTTCAGCGTCCTTTCGCTCTAACCACCCATCCGAAAATTCTTTTTCAAATGACTACGCCCGGAGATAAACCTCCGGGCTATGTTTGCCAAGCCGCCTGAAGGCGGCTAAACCCCGTCTTTAGCCCGCTTCAGCGGGCTTTGTAGCGCTAGCCCGGACGTTTACGTCCGGGCGGGACGGCAATATAGAAGTTTCCAGGCGACTGAAGTTGCCACTACAAGGGATTCTTGTGCGATAATAGCCAAAATCATCTCCCCCGGTTTGCTCCCATGCCCCTGCCTCCTGCCCCCACCTTCCACCCCCTGCCCCATCCAGATGCCGTCGTTACGGCTGGAAACGTGCGCTTCACCGTGTTGACCGACCGCCTGCTCCGCCTCGAATACAGCCCGGATGGGCTTTTCGAGGACCGGCCCTCGCAGATGGCCTGGCAGCGCGACCTGACCCCGCCCCCGTTCCGCCAGTCGGTAACGGCGGAGCGGATCGAGGTGGAGACCGAGGCCCTGCTGCTGGTCTACCTGCCCGGCGCGGACGGATTCAACCGCCGCAGCCTGTCCATCACGCTGAAACGGACCGGGGTCCGCTGGCGCTGCGGGGACTCGTCCCGCAGGGCGGGCAATCTCAAGGGCACCGCCCGCACGCTGGATATGGCCGCCGGGTCCACCCGTCTCGAAGACGGCCTGTTCTCGAAAAAAGGCTGGGCCGTGGTGGACGACTCGTCCACGCCGGTGTTCAATGACCGGGGCTGGCTCGAGCCGCGCCCCGCCGGTCGCACCGACCTGTACTTCTTCGGCTACGGCGCGGACTTCGCGGGCGGACTGCGCGACTATACACGGCTCTCGGGCAGCATCCCGATGGTGCCGCGCTACATCCTCGGCAACTGGTGGAGCCGCTACTGGGCCTACCGGCAGGAGGAACTGCAAGCCCTGATGGAAGATTTCCGCAGTCACGAGATTCCGCTCTCGGTCTGCATCGTGGACATGGACTGGCACATCACGAAGACCGGCAACAGCTCCAACGGCTGGACGGGTTACACCTGGAACCGCGAACTCTTCCCCGACCCGCCCGCCTTCGTGGACTGGCTGCACGGGCAGGGACTGCGCACCGCCCTCAACCTGCACCCGGCCCTGGGCGTGCACCCGCACGAGCAGCAATACGACGGCCTCGCCCGCTGGATGGGAGTTGACCCAGCCACGCAGGAACCGATCGCCTTCGACCTGACCGACCCGCGCTTTGCCGAGGGCTATTTCGAACTGCTCCACCACCCGCAGGAAAAGATGGGCGTGGACTTCTGGTGGATCGACTGGCAGCAGGGACGCAAGAGCCGCATCCCCGGTCTCGACCCGCTCTGGTGGCTGAACCACCTGCACTACCAGGACCTCGGGCGCGACGGGCGCAAGCGTCCGTTCGTGTTCTCGCGCTGGGGCGGGCTGGGCAACCACCGCTATCCGATCGGTTTCTCAGGTGACTCGGTCATCCTGTGGAGTTCGCTGGCCTTCCAGCCCTACTTCACCGCCACTGCCGCCAACGTGGGCTACGGCTGGTGGAGCCACGACATCGGCGGCCATATGATGAAAGACCTGACCCCCGAACTCTACCTGCGCTGGGTGCAGTTCGGCGTGTTCAGCCCGATCTTCCGCCTGCATTCCACCGCCAGACCCGAGCTCGACCGCCGTCCGTGGGGCAAGCCGGAGCCGTATTACCGGGCGGCCAAAGCCGCCATGCGCCTGCGCCACGCCCTGATCCCCTATCTCTACAGCATGGCCTGGCGCGCCCACCGCAGCGGACTTTCCCTCGTCACGCCCATGTATTACCGGCACCCCGCCGAACCCGCCGCCTACCGGGCGCGTGACCAGTACTGGTTCGGCACGGAACTGGTGGCGGCCCCCTTCCTGAAACCGGCGGGCCGTTCCGGGCGCGCCCGCCGCAAGGTCTGGCTGCCCGCCGGGACGTGGACGCATTTCTTCAGCGGTGAAACCGTCAAAGGCGGCTGGCGCACGGCCGAAGGCGGGCTGGACGACATCCCGGTCTATGCCAGAGCAGGCGCCATCGTGCCGCTGGCCCCCGAGACCGGCTGGGGCGGGGTGGACGTTCCCGCTGAGTTGGAGATCCATCTCTTCCCCGGCGCGGACAACGCCTTCGACCTGTACGAGGACGATGGCGAAACAGTGGACTACCTGACCGGAAAATATGCCGTCACGCCCCTGACCCTGGAACAGGCCGCCGCAACTCTGACCTTCACCTGCGGACCCGCCCGCGGCGATGCATCTTTCACCCCGGCGGCGCGCACCCTGCGCCTGTGCCTGCACGGCGTGGACGACGGCGTCACTGCCAGCCTGCCCGGCGCCTACGACCCCGCCACGCGCACCTACCGCCTCGAAGCGCAAACCGTGGCGCGCGGGGAGTCCCTGAAGGTGGAGTTCCGGTTGTCTTGACCCATTGTAGGGCGGGTTTGTAACCCGCCTAATAGTTGACCCGTCAGGCTGCAAGCCTGACCTACTGGACGCGCAGGTAGTGCCGCGCAGCGAGTCCCTGACGGTGGAGTTTAGTTGTATGCGTAGTTCGTAGGGGCGGACGTGCCTGCACCCGCAGATAAGCCCATATCATGAAAATCTTTACGTGTAAAAAACGAAACCGGGGGCATTCCGCTCCCGGTTATTGACATGATAAATGCGAACTAAAAACTAGGCTAGAAGAGGAACTATTGTTGTGGGTATCTTTGTGATTGTAAAAGTTACGGTTATGAAGCGATTGTTAGTATTATTCTAGGTATAATTACAAGATAGGAATTAGGTATGGTAATGACACGCAAAATTTCCGAAAAGAAACAATATGGCGTTTACTACACGCCAAAGCGCGTTGCTGACACTCTTTGCGCGTGGGCAATTAGATCAAGTGATGAATTTATATTAGAGCCTAGTTTCGGCGGATGTGATTTTTTAGATGCATCTCTTAATAGATTCGCTGAACTTGGGCTTGTAGGAACAAATGCAAAAAATCAACTCTATGGTTGCGACATTGACGAAAATGCTTTTGATTTCTTAACCACAATTATCAATAAACCCAATGGGCATTTTAAACAGGGAGATTTTTTGTCATTTACGCTAGAATCTTTTCATCTTGAACAAAATGGTTTTGATGTTGTCATCGGAAATCCCCCATATGTTTCTCATCACAATATGGTTGATAATCAGAAAGAAGCAGCAATCAAAGCATTAGAAAATCAAGATATTAAAATCGGTGGTAGAGCCAGCCTATGGGCTTATTTTATTTTACATAGCATTAGTTTTCTAAAACTTGGGG
>CAZRCR010000089.1:0-6924 GCA_964598615.1 uncultured Anaerolinea sp. | reverse complement strand
CGGCCCCGGTTGTCTGGGGCTGGCGCTCGACGCAACCGCTGAACAGGGTCAGGCGTTGACCTGGCAAAATGTTTCTGCGAATTTGACACCCGCCTGCGAAGGGGCGCGCGACTATGTCAATGATATTGCCATCGATGCTCCGTAAACCTTGGAGAACTATCGAGAAACCGGAACTCTTTTTGGACCACGAGCGTCTGTTTTTCATTCCAACCAGTAAAAGGAGTAACCTATGTTTCGCAAATCCCTGTTGTTCGTTGTTCTTGCCCTTACGGTCGTGCTTGTCATGACCAGCGCTTGCAGCTCTTCCCCGGTTCAGTTGACCGCTGACGATAATGGCGGGCAGGTTGAAGTTAAAGCGGGGGAGGAGTTCACTGTCGTGTTGAACGGCAACCCATCCACCGGTTACACCTGGGAAGCGGTTGACCTGGATGCTGCCACGCTCGAACTGGTCGGTGACCCGGAATTTGTCAGTGACAGCCCCGGCTTGGTCGGTGCGGGCGGGACCCTGACCCTGACCTTCAAGGCCCTGCAGGCTGGGACCACCACCCTGAACCTTGTTTATCATCGTTCCTGGGAGGATGCTGAACCGGCAGATACCTTCTCGGTTACGGTGCCGGTAAAGTAAGAGTGGATCTGCACGTCCGCCGGCATTCGCGGATTCCAGTGTATCCCATCGGGCAGACATGTGCGTTTGCCCGAATTGTTTAATACAAAATAAACAATCCTCTTTTATAATTAGACAAACTCTATCTGAAAAGGTGGCCTGATGGCGAATCAATCCAAACTTCCTCTTCCTCCTGAAGAAATTGTTGCTGATTACCGTCTCGCTTATCGTTCCCGGCAGACGTCACTCGTTGGGCGGCGCGAGGTTCTTTCGGGCAAGGCAAAGTTTGGGATCTTCGGAGATGGCAAGGAACTTCCGCAGGTGGCGATGGCCCGTGCCTTCCGGAAGGGGGATTGGCGTTCCGGCTATTACCGGGACCAGACCTGGGTGCATGCCCTGGGGGTGCTCGATATCCAGGCCTACTTTGCCCAGCTCTACGCCCACGCCGACCTCGAAGCTGACCCTGCCACGGCAGGCCGCTCGATGGTCGGCCATTTTGTATCCCGTTACATCAATTCCGATGGGACCTGGAAGAACCAGACCGAAATGTACAACGTTGCTGCGGATGTTTCTCCCACTGCGGCACAGATGCCCCGCCTCGTGGGCCTGGCTTATGCCTCTGTCCTGTATCGCCAGTTGGAACCCCTGAAACAGTTCGATTCCTTTTCCCGCAACGGCGACGAAGTGGCGTGGGCCACCATTGGTAACGCATCCACATCCGAAGGGCTATTCTGGGAGTCGGTCAATGCCATCGGCGTTTTGCACGCTCCGGCGGTGATCACTGTTTTCGATGACGGATACGGCATCTCGGTCCCGAACCAGTTCCAGATGGTGAAGGAAAACATCTATGCCATCCTGAAAGGTTTCGAGCGTGAACCTTGCCCCGCCGAAAAATGTGACCATGGCTACGATCTCTATTCTGTTCGTGCCTGGGATTACCGTGCCCTGCTCGTCACATATGCTGCTGCCGCCGAGACAGCCCGCCAGTACCACGTTCCAGCGCTGGTCCACGTTACGGATGTGACCCAGCCCCAGGGACATTCCACTTCCGGTTCGCACGAGCGGTACAAAACACCCGAACGTCTGGCCTGGGAGGCCGAATGGGACTGCGTCAAGAAGTTCCGCGAGTGGATTGCGGACAATGGCGTGGCAGACGAAAAGACGCTTGAGCAGCTTGAAGAGGAAGAACGCAATTTTGTTGAGAATGCCCGTAAGCACGCCTGGGAGGCCTACCAGGCTCCTCTGCTAACCGAGCGGGCCGGGACCGTGAGCCTGCTGGCTGAAACTGCCCGGGCCTCGCGCCACGCGGATGGGGTGGAGCAGGTACGGGCGCGTCTCGAATCGACCCCGGTTCCTGTACGCAAGGATATGGTTTCTGCGGTCCATGATGCTCTGGTGCTGATGCGTGACGAATCTCCAGCAGTGCGCCAAAAACTCCTTGCCTGGACGAAGGCACTCGACCCTTTGCAGGAAGACCGTTATGCCAGCTACCTCACATCTCCGCTGGCCGATTCAGTCCTGCGGGTGGAGGAGATCAAACCGGCTTATGTCGCCGATGCGCCCCTGGTGATGGGCTTCGAGGTGGTCAATGCCGCTTTCGATGCCGCCCTGACGCGTGAGCCGCGGCTGGTGGCTTTCGGCGAGGATGTGGGGAAACTGGGCGATGTGAACCAGGGCTTTCGCGGTTTGCAGGAAAAATATGGTGCCTTGCGTGTGACGGATACCGGCATCCGCGAAGCCACCATCCTGGGTCAGGCCATCGGTCTGGCCATGCGCGGACTGCGTCCCGTGGCGGAGATCCAATATCTCGACTACCTGCTTTATGCCTTGCAACTCATGTCCGATGATCTGGCGACCCTGCTCTGGCGCACGAAGGGCGGACAGAAGGCCCCGGTCATTGTGCGCACGCGCGGTCATCGTCTGGAAGGTATCTGGCATTCCGGCTCGCCGATGGCGGGCATCATCAATCTGGTACGCGGCATGCACGTGTTGGTGCCGCGCGATATGACGCGCGCGGCTGGTTTTTACAATACGCTGCTCAAAGCCGGGGAACCGGCCATCGTGATCGAAGTGTTGAACGGGTACCGGGTCAAGGAGCGCATGCCGTCCAACATCGGCGAATTGACCGTGGTGCCGGGCGATTCTGAAGTCTTGCGCATAGGGAAAGATGCAACCATCGTCACCTATGGAGCCTGTGTACGGATCGCGCTCGAAGCGGCAGAGAAGTTGTCCGCCGTGGGTATCGAGACCGAGGTGATCGATGTTCAATCTTTGTTGCCGTTCGATTTGCATGGAAGGATCGCTGAATCCCTGAAAAAGACCAGCCGCATCCTGTTCGTGGACGAGGATGTACCCGGCGGGACAACCGCTTACATGCTGCGTGAGGTATTGGAGGTGCAGGGCGCTTACCAGTGGCTTGACTCAGCCCCGCGCACCCTCCCAGGCGCAGCGCACCGGCCTGCGTATGGTACGGACGGCGATTACTGGTCCAAGCCGAATGCTGAAGCGATCTTTGATGCAGTGTACGAGATGATGCATGAAGCCAGACCGGCGCAATTCCCGGCGATCTGGGCAGACGAAAGATCGGAGGAGATTGCATGACAACCAAAGTACTTGTCCCTCGCCTGGGTGAAGGCGTGGATGAACTGACCATTGTCAAATGGCTCAAGGCCGAAGGCGATCCGGTGCGGGAGATGGAGTCGCTGCTTGAGGTGGAAACCGACAAGGTGGTGACCGAGATCCCCAGCCCGGCCTCCGGTGTGGTGCTGAAGATCGTGGTTCCCGAAAATACCCCGGCCCGGGTGGGGGAGGTTATGGTATGGATCGGGGAGGCGGGAGAGAGTGTTCCTGCGCCCAATGATCAAGTGTCAAGTGTGCCAGTGTCAAGTGAACCGGAATCTTTGCAGGTCTTGGAAGCACCGCGTGACACGGGAAAACATGACACGGTATTTCTTTCTCCCATTGTCCGTAAGATCGCTGCTGAGCACCACGTAGATCTATCACAAGTGCGCGGCACTGGTCTGAATGGGCGCATCACCAAACAGGATATTCTTTCCCATCTGGAACATCCCGTGGCAAAGCCAAGCAACGTGATGCATGATGCAGGAACACGTGGAAAGCTTTTGCCGCTCACTTCGCTGCGGAGGCAGATTGCCGAACGGATGCAACAATCGAAACAGATCTCCCCGCATGTGATGACGGTTATGGAGGCCGACCTGAGTCGGGTGGTGGCGCACCGTACTGCCAACAAACCGGCCTTTGCCGCGGATGGCGTGAACCTGACTTATACCGCTTACTTCATCGCTGCCATTGCCGCCGGGTTGAAATCCCAGCCGCTGGTCAATTCCTCGTGGACGGAACAGGGCATTCTTCTCCACGATGAGATCAATATTGGCATGGCGACCTCTCTTGGCGACGAAGGACTCATTGTTCCGGTCCTGCGGCGGGTGGACGAGTTATCGCTATTGGGGATCGCCCGGGCGGTCAACGATCTCTCCTCCCGTGCCCGGACCCGGAAACTGCGCCCCGAGGAAGTCCGCGACGGCACCTTTACCCTGACCAACCACGGTACGGGCGGATCGCTTTTCGCCATGCCGATCATCAACCAGCCGCAGTGCGGCATTCTGGGCGTTGGCGCCATGCAGAAGCGACCGGTCGTTGTCAGTGACGCGGCCGGGAATGACGCCATCGCCATCCGCCCGGTGGTCTATCTGTCATTCGTGTTCGATCACCGCATCCTGGATGGTGCCAGCGCGGATATCTTCCTTGCAAAGGTAAAGGAGACCCTTGAAACATGGGCATAACCAACTTTGACGAACGCGCCAGGGACTGGGATTCTGACCCGATGAAAGTGGAACGTGCCGGGATGGTGGCGTCCGCCATCCGGTCCGCTTTGCCGCTTCGCCCGGGCATGACCGCCCTCGAATACGGCTGCGGCACCGGCTTGCTGAGTTTCTTCCTGCGCACGGAGTTCTCCTCCATCACGCTGGCGGATGTTTCTCAGGGGATGCTGGATGTGCTTTCCAGTAAGATCAAGGCTGCCGGCGCGGTGAACATGTTCCCGGTCCGGCTCGACCTGAGCGTGGACCCGCTGCCGGCCACGCGCTACCATGTACTCTATTCTTTGATGACGCTCCACCACATCCCCGACACGGACGATATCCTGCGCAAGTTCCATGCCGTGCTCGAGCCGGGTGGCTGGCTGGCGCTGGCCGATCTGGATGCGGAGGACGGTTCGTTTCACGATCCGGGAGTGACGGATGTGCATCGCGGCTTTGTGCGCGCAAAACTCAAAGAGCAGGCGGATGCGGCCGGGTTCGTTGACGTGGCGTTTTCTACGGCCTATCAAATTCAAAAAGGCGGACGGGTTTACCCCGTTTTTCTGATGGCGGCTCGCAGAGAAACATAGTTTATAAAAATGTCCCCCTTGTTGTTGGGCAGACAAGCGACCGGCGTTCGTTTTTTATTGCAGCGAGCACCGGTCGCTTTTACGTTCTGACGTTCAGGGCAGTATTCTCTAATGGATGCTGCTCCTTTTTCGATTCCGCCTCTTCCCTACGCCGGAGTTGCCTCTGTTATCCGTCAACTATCAATCCGATATTCAATCTCTATCAAACCGGAAAGGCTTTCTTGTTTATATATACAATCCAGACCGAAATCACCCACTACGATGCTCGATTTGGAGCCAAAATGAAGATCCTCTTCCTCTATCCTGAATTTCCCGACACGTTTTGGAGTTTCAAACATGCCTTGAATTTCATCCGCAAGAAGGCTTCCACTGAACCGCTCGGACTGCTGACTGTGGCTGCCATGCTGCCTCCCGAATGGGAGAAGAGACTTGTGGACTTGAACGTTACCCCTCTGCGCGACCGGGACCTGGCCTGGGCGGATTACGCCTTTATCGGGGCCATGACCGTTCAGCGCGAATCGGCGAAACAGGTGATCGCCCGCTGCAAAGCCGCCGGGTTGAAGATCGTGGCTGGCGGCCCGTTGTTTACTGGCGAGTACATGCAGTTCCCGGATGTGGATCACTTCGTATTGAACGAGGCGGAGGTGACTCTCCAGCCGTTCCTGCGGGACCTTGAACTGGGTCATCCGCACCGTGTCTACACCTCGAATGAGTTTGCCGATATTCGGAATACACCCACTCCTTTGTGGGATCTGGTTGACCTGAACCGGTATGCTTCCATCTCGATCCAGTACTCGCGTGGTTGCCCGTTCGATTGCGAGTTTTGTAACATTACCTCGCTTTACGGCCATCGGCCGCGAGTCAAGGCGCCGGGACAGATCCTGCGTGAACTGGATGGCCTGTACCAGCGCGGCTGGCGGGAAGGCGTTTTCTTTGTAGACGACAATATGATCGGTAACAAGAAACACCTGAAGGAGGAATTGCTCCCTGCTTTGATCGAATGGCGCAAAGGCAAGACCGGAATGCCTTTCAATACCGAGATCTCGATCAACATCGCCGACGATGAAGAGTTGATGGACCTGATGGTTCAGGCCGGTTTCGACACGGTCTTCATCGGGGTGGAAACACCCGAAGAAGATGGCCTTTCGGAGTGCAACAAGAAGCAGAACCTTCACCGCGACCTAGTGGAGGATATCAAGCACATCCATCGCTCCGGTTTACAGGTCCAGGGTGGTTTCATCATCGGCTTCGACAGCGATACTCCCGGCACATTCCAACGCCAGATCGATTTCATCCAGAAAAGCGGGATCCCGACGGCCATGGTTGGCCTGTTGCAGGCGCCGGTTGGCACCCGCCTGTATAAACGGATGAAGGAGGAAGGGCGGCTGCTTGGCGACTCGACCGGGGATAACGTGGACGGTACTACCAACATCGTCCCGAAAATGAGCATCGAGGAGTTGCAGGAAGGTTATCGCGTTGTGATGACGACTCTCTATACCCCGGCGAACTATTACGCCAGGGCAAAAACCTTCCTGAAGGAGTATAAGGTTCCCAGGTTTTTTATCCCGATCAACGGGGAATACTTCCGGGCATTTTTCCGTTCCATCGTGCGCCTCGGGATCCTCGGGAAGGAACGAGTCCATTATTGGAAACTCATCCTGTGGACATTGGTCCGCCGCCCGAAATTATTTCCTCTGGCGATTACGCTCTCGATCTATGGGTATCACTTCCGCCGGGTCTGCGAATTGCACGTGGCCTGACAGGATTCTGATAATCCTCCAATATACCCATCCCTGGCTTAAAGGTATAATTTTAGGGCTTTAATAATCACCTGCCAGGAGATGAAACCATGCCTGAGAATTTTGACGTTATTGTGATCGGTGCCGGACCTGCCGGCTACGTCGCCGCCATC
>CAZRCR010000088.1:0-6965 GCA_964598615.1 uncultured Anaerolinea sp. | reverse complement strand
GGACGGTGTAGAACCAGTTGTCCTTGATATTGATGTCGAAGTGTCCGTCCTCCACCCACCACAGTCCCTCCAGCGCCATGACCGGGTAATCGACCGGGTCCACCGGGCGTTTCTTGAACATGAACTTCAGGGTGTAGGCCATGCCATAGAGCGCACTCAGGTTTTCCTGGAAGAGTGGCGATGTGCCGGGAGCCTGGCCCGGTTCGATGGCCCCGTTGACGCGCAAAAACTGGAAACGGGGCACATCCACCAACTCTATCTTTTTCGCTGAGGGTGTATAGAAGGCTTTGAGTTCTTTTTTGAGATCGAGCGTTTGCATGGTTACTCCATATCGTATAAATTCGCCACCGCCCGCGCCGTCTGGCGGACACGTTGGCGCAGTTCGGGCGGGTCGAGTACGGTCACGGCTGGACCGTACATCAACACGCTGTTGGCCGCCCAGTCCAGGTCGGGCGAAGACATCGTCACCACCACCGAGCCGTCTGGCTGTTCTTCGAGTGAGTCAAAGAAGGCTCGGTTGATCCGGGCAAGGTGGGCAATCTCCGGTGCATAACGCAGCCGTGATTGCACCTGCGGCTGGCCTTGAAAATCGCGTGCCAGGAACTGGCGGGCATCGAACTCTTCAGGGATCTGGAAATGGCTTTCCGTCAGCGACAGGTCATGGATTCGGTCGACGCGAAAGGTACGGACCTCGCGGCGGGTATGGCAGAAGCCGGCCACATACCACCAACCCCAGCGCAGCGCCAGCACATACGGGTCGAGGCAGCGCGTCCCAGGTTCAGGGGTAGAAGCACTGGAGTAGACCATTTCCACCGTCCGCAGGTCACGGATGGCACGCCGTAGTTGCTCCAACGTAGGGGCCAGTTCGTCGAGGCCGGGGTTGTGCAACCCCATGGCAACAAGGGAGCGGCGCGCCCAGGCTGTCTCGTTACGCTGTTCCTCCGGGAGCACCTGCTCCAGTTTGGCCAGCGCTCCGGTGGCGGCGTCGTGGTAAGCCTGCCCCCACATTTCCGGGACAAGACTCGTTCCCAACGTAACCGCCACCGCCTCCTCGGCAGTCAGCGCCAGCGGCGGCATCTTGTAACCGCGCACCAGCGAGAAACCGCCATAGGGTCCGCGCTCGGCATAGACAGGCACACCAATCTCGTCGAGCATCTCGAAGTAGCGGTGCAGGGTGCGGACGGAGACGCCCAGTTCACGTGCCAGGGCAGAAGCCTTCTGGTTGGGATGGCGCTGGAGCAGGAGAATCAAAGTGATGAGGCGGGTGGCAGGCGTAGGCATGAGTACTCCCCGGCATATGCCGGACAAGGATAGTATAAAACCAGTATATGTCATATCATGTCATATTTCAACATTCACTGATAAACCATACATCCTTTTCATGCGCGTCTTCCCAATCCCGCGTATAATTGGCAAGCCAAGCCGCGCTTCCGCCATTCCCAGCAAGGAGGAAACCAACATGGATCATGCCAGTTTTCTATCTGCAGTTCAAAACGGACAAACCGAGAGCGTGAAAACCTACATCTCCCAGGGATACGATGTGAATTGGCTCGATCCCTATGGGCTGTCCCTGCTTAACTATGCCTGCCATTTCGGTCATATAGAAATCGTGGACTTGCTCCTGAACAGCGGGGCCAATGTGAACTATGCCGATCCGTGGGGCATGACATCGCTCCATGCCGCGCTCAAGGAAGGCCATGATGAGGTTGTACAGAGACTCCTCGCGCAAGGAGCTTCCGTGAACGCGTCCACCACCAGCGGCTACTATGTTGGGTTTACCCCCCTGTATACAGCCATCTACTTTCACAAGGTGCAACTGTCCACGCTCGATTTGTTGTTACAAAGCGGAGCTGACCTTGAAGCGGTAACCGCCGAAGGAAAAACCGCTCTCCAAATGGCCCTTGATAACGGATGGACAGAAGCGGAAACGCTGCTGCGCCAAAATGGGGCAACCCGTTGATCCTCGTTCTCGATATTCCGTCTAAAAATATTGGATCGTAAACCCCCGGCAACTTCAACCGCTGCCGGGGGTTTATCAGAAAGAACAAACCGCCAAGCACACCAATCCAAAACAGATTTTTCTGCCCACCGGAGACAAAAAATCGAACTGTCCAAGGAGAATTTCATGTCATCCATGTCCGCCAAAGATCGCCTGCCTTGGTATAAAAAATTCTTGTACGGGATCGGGGACTTCGGATTTGCCTGCACCGATACGATCATGCAGGTGCTGTTTGCCATCTTCATGACCGATGTGGTGGGTCTGAAACCATCCTACGCCGCTCTGGCGATCTTCATCGGGCGTACCTGGGATTACATCAATGACCCGCTGGTGGGTTTCTTTACCGACCGGGTGCGTACCCGCTGGGGACGCCGCCGTCCCTTCCTGCTGTTCGGAGCGCTTCCCTTCGGGTTGATGTTCGCCATGATGTGGTACCGTCCCCCCACCGACAGCCAGTTCCTGCTGGCCGCCTATTACGCGGTAGCCTATTTCCTGTTCGATACATCCTATACCTTCGTCACCATGCCATATGCAGCCCTGACCCCTGAACTGACCCAGGATTATGATGAGCGCACTTCCCTGACAAGCTACCGGATGGCATTTTCGATCCTCGGCAGTTTATTGGCCTTCGTTCTGCCGCTTACCGTCATCGGTTCCATGAATCCCGAGAACGCCGGCAAGGTCTTTAAAATGGGCATCATTTTTGGAACCGCCAGCGCCTTGCCGCTTTTCCTTACGTTCCTGAGCACGCGCGAACGCCCGGAGTTTTTCACCCAATCCCAGCCTGGCCTGCGCGACTCCCTGCGCGCCGTTTGGAAGAACAAACCCTTCCTGTTCGCAGCGGGCATCTTTCTCTTCACCTGGACAGCCGCTGACATCATCCAGGCCTTCCTGCTTTTCTTCCTGAAATACCGCATGAACCTGGAAGCGCAAAGCGACCTCATCCTCGGCGCCATTTTCATCACCGCCCTGCTTGTCCTGCCGCTATGGAACTGGATCTCCCGCAAGACCGACAAGCGCAAAGCCTATATTGCTGGGATGGTCTTTCTCTCGGCCATCATGATCTCATTGTCCTTCCTCGGACCTTCAGCCGGGATGCCGCTCGTTCTGACAATGGCGATCCTGGCCGGGATTGGCGTCTCGGCCATCCACGTACTGACGTGGTCCATCATTCCCGATGCAGTGGAGGTGGATGAACTGGCCACCGGTCAACGCCACGAGGGCGTATTCTACAGCCTGGTCTCGCTCTTCAAAAAGATCGCCTCGTCCATCGCCATCCCGTTGACCTTGCTCGTACTGGACTGGAGCGGATACGTGTCCAACGCGCCGGTTCAGGAACCTTCGGCAGTCCTTGCCATCCGCACCCTGACCGGACCGGTCCCGTCGCTGTTCCTGTTGGGCGGCATCCTGTTCGCCATTTTCTATCCACTTAATAGGGAAACGCATCACGAGACGCGGGAAAAGATCAAGGAACAACACGCGGCTACCGACTAAAGCTTCCCAATACAAATCTCCCGCCTTACGGCGGGAGATTTGTATTTTATAAAGGCAGAATCAGGGTCTGCTAGGCAGCCGGGAAAAAGGCCGATGCAACAGTAAACACCGCTGCAATCACGATGACAACGGTACAGGCAATGGCAAACCATTTCTGGAAGCCATTGTTGGCAAACTCGCCCATGATGCGCTTATCGCTGGTCAGTTTGATCAGGTAATAAAAGACCGGCGGGAGAGCCACTGCGTTGATCGTCTGGGTAAAGACAGCGATGTGGAACAGGTTAAATTTTCCCAGGATCACAACCGTGGCAGCGACCACCATCTGGACGCCGAACAATACATAAAATGTCTTGCTCTTCTTGAAAGAGTCGTCGAGACTGCCAGAAACGCCAAAGAATTCGGCAAACGCATATGCCGTGGAAAGAGAAACGATCACCAGTCCCATGAAGCCAGCGTTGAGGATGCCAACGGCAAACAGGGTTCCCGCGAGGGGTCCGGCAACGGGGCGGATCGCTTCCGCAGCGCGCAGGCCATCGGTCAACGGTTGGCCGCTCCCAAAGAGCGCAGCAGCGGTCGCCACGATCATGAAGAAGGAGAAGAAGTCCGTGAGGAACGCCCCCCAGTAGGTCTCCAATTGGGAATAATTGACCTTGCCCTTCTCGATCTTCTTATCATAGGCAAAGCTGCTGATGAAGAACTGTCCCCAGGGGGTAATGGTGGTGCCCAATACGCCCATCCCAATGACCAGGAACTGGCGCGTGTAGGAAGGTGTCCAGTCCACCCCGTGGGGATAGGCCAGGTTGCTTTATGCCAGCCCCCAATCAGGCTGCGCTTTGACGGCAGCAAAGATGTAAGCCAGGAAGAACAGGCAGGCGATCAGCATCAGGGACTGGGTTAACTTATAGTTGCCGCGCACCACCAGGAAGAATGAGACCACCACGATAACGATCACGGCCGGGATGGCCGGGATGTGCAGCATGGAGGCGGTGGTCTTGACCGCCGAGAGTTCGGTGACGAGCGTGCCCAGGTTGGCGATCAGCAGCGCGCCAAACATGAACATCGCGGCGCGCACCCCAAACTTCTCGCGGATCAAGTCGCCAAGCCCTTTGCCAGTGATCACCGTGAGACGCATCCCCATTTCCTGGGTAATACCGAGCAGGATGGTGATGATGACCAGCGGGAACAGGATGGGATAGCCCAATTGCGCACCGGCAATGGAATAGGTGGCCACGCCGCCGGCGTCATTGTCGGCCATGGCAGTGATCGTGGCCGGTCCGAAGACCGACAGGAAGATCAGGATGCTCTTCCAGGAACGCGCCAGGAAACTGCGCTTGACAGGAGCAACAGAGTTGGTCATGATGTCCTCCTGATAATCTTAGCGATAGAAGCGCGGCAGACGTTTTTTCCACGCTGTCGGGATGACCTTGTCCAGCGCGTCGTCGGCAGTGACAATACCATGCAGGTGATTCTCATCATCCACAACGGGAACAGCCAGCAGGTCATATTTCGCCACAGTCTGTGCGACGGTCTCCTGGTCATCGGTCAAGTTGACGGTAATCACGCGGCTGACCATGAAATCGCTCACCATCTGGCCGGGGGCGGCGAAGATCAGATTGTTAAGCGAGAACGCTCCGGTTAAATGCGCTTCTTCGTCCACCACGTAGACGTAGAACATGGTCTCCACTTCGTCAGCCATGCCGCGCAATACTTTGATCGCGTCTGCGGCGGTCAGGTTCGAGGGAATGGCGGCATATTCGGTGGTCATGATACCGCCGGCCGAGTCTTCCGGGTATGCCAGCAGTTTGCGGACATGGTCGGCATCATCCTTCTCCATCAGGGCCAGCAAGTCTTCCTTGCGTTCGGGCGGCAGGTCAGCCAGCAGGTCGGCGGCCTCGTCCGGCTCCATTTCCTCGAGCACATCGGCCACTCTCTCGTCCGTCATGTGCTCCACCAGTTCGGCCTGGAATTCCGGTTCCACTTCCTCCAATGTATCCGCCAGGTGCTTCACATCCAGCGTGTCGAGCAATTGACCGCTTTCCAGTTTGTTCAGGTCGCTGACGATCTCCGCCAAGTCAGCCGGATGCAGTTCGTGCAGGTGCTCTGCAGGGACGCGCAGGCGCATCTCCTGGTCACGGCGCAGGAGTTCCACGTCATCCCAGGAGATGCCCTTCTGGTGCAGGTGACCGGCCAGGAAGTGGGCCAGCCCCACCAGCCCCATCCGGCGGACGATCCCCAGCCAGGAGACATCCACATTGCTAACGTAGATCGTGCCGTTGACGCGCACCAGTTCCACGTCATTGACGCGCACCACGCGCGCCCCGTCCGTATCGATGATCTGCTTATCCAGCACATCGCGCGAAAGCAATACATCATCCGCTTTCAGTTCGAACTGCGGGGTCTCGTCCATGCGATATTTCAAAGGAATGACCGGCGAAAGCAAGGCCGCCACTGCCGCGAACGGCAAGGTGCGCTTGCTCCCCTTTACATCCACTTCCACCCCTTCGATCAGCGGGTGCGGGAATTCCGCCCACGGGCGGACAACCACATCCGTCAGTTTGCCAACCGGCTGCCCGTCCAGGTCCGTGACGGGGCGCCCGATAATTTCGCTCAAGTAAGCCATAAACCACCTCCAAAATATTTTTGTGTTGCTGGAATGTGGCAACAAAAACGCCGCATTCCGGACCGGCAGAAGGCGGCGTAATGAGAACTTACGGGAGTTCGGCTCGAGGAGGGATGGCGCGGAACGCCGCCCAGCCCGGACCGGTAAACTGCTTCTGCCGGCGGGGAGTTCGTTCTAGAGGAATACTACTATCTGCGTCCACGCAATCACCTCATTTCCTGTGCCTGAAATTTGGCAAAGCCACACACATAACGAAAAACCTCCTGCGGTCAGGAGGTCGGCGTATACCACACACTCGCGGCGGGAGCCGCGCCACCTCCTGGTCGGGGTTTGGCACTGCGCGTCGTAGGGGACTTGCTCCCAGCCACCTTGAGCGGGGCCTTAATCCGGCCCGGCCTGGTCTACCCCTTGGCGTCTTTCGACGTTTCGGGACAATGGCCTGTTTCTCACGCAGACGCCTCGCCTAACGAGGGTTTCTGTTTTCGGCGCAAGTCTACACCCGTCCCCGGGGATGCGTCAAGGCCGAAAAATGACTTTTTCGTTGCGAATTATCAGAATAACACACCCTGCGGCAGGATGAGCCAGTAAAGCAACACTGCCATGCAAATGGACGTCAACCACGGACGACGTGCCACCGCCTGGAGCAGGTTGCCAAAAGCCAGTACAAGCCACAGAATGAGCAATCCCTGCAAGCCGCCGATCATCCCCGAGAGTGACCCAATGGCCGCCATCAGGAGCGTGTACAAGAAGAACGGGAACAGGCCGATCAGGGTCAGTGCCGTCTGAACGCCGCGCCGCTTCGGTAGCATCTGGCCTTCGTGCAGGCCGATCCAGAATCCCAGCGCCGTGAAC
>CAZRCR010000087.1:0-6992 GCA_964598615.1 uncultured Anaerolinea sp. | reverse complement strand
TCCCGATGAATATTTCGCGGGCGAGCGCGAAAAATATCAGCAGGCGGGTAGCATTGACGCTTACCTTGCGCGGCGCAAGGAAGATTTCGTTGCCCAACTGGAAGCCTGCCTGCGGGATGGGCGTCCGTTCTTTTCCCAGCAGATCACGCAGGAAGTGATCGACTACGTTAAGAGTGAGCCAGAGATGGGGGGCGGGCACCGCGAAGGGAATATCGTCTATGAGATCAAGATCCCCTTCATGACGAGTGAGTATCTGGCTGAGACCGACCCGGTTTTAAAACGGTACTACTATTGTCACTGCCCGTGGGCGCGTGAAGCAGTTCGCAACCCGAACTTGCACGTGGCATCCACTTTCTGCAATTGCAGCGCCGGTTTCCACAAGAAACCCTTCGAGGGCGCCTTCGGCAAGCCCATCAAGGTGGATGTGCTCGAAACCGTTGTCAAAGGGGATATGCGCTGCCGGTTTGCCATCCACTTGCCGGGGGAGATTGTCGATTAATTACGTTCCTGATAAACGGGATGGGATCCAATACAAAGCGCCAGAGTGTAATGCTCTGGCGCTTTGTACTTCCCATTGACCTGGCTGCTTGTTACCAGGTTCGCTGATAAACACCAAATTTGCAATAGACTTCAAATCCGATGCGGTGGTACAGACGCAGGGCATTGGGATAGGTGGTTTGCAAGGCGCCGATGGTGAAACCCGCTTGCCGGGACTGTTCATAGGTCAACAGCGTAATCGCTGTTCCCAGTCCGTGCTGGCGGTAATCGGGACGCGTGGCGACGTTGTACAATCCGGCCACCCCTGCTCCCAGGTGCAGGGAACTGGTGGCCTGTACTTCTCCGTCCACGCGGATGAGGTAATGCCGCCAGTTGGAATCAGGGGCAAAACTCAGTTGGTTGAATATGTCGAGTGTGAGAGGAACATCGGTTTCGGCAATCCCGAAGGTTTGGGCAAAGAGCGGCATCCATTCGCCCAAACCTTCGGGACTTGTGACCTGTTCGAAGTGGTATTCCAGTCCGGGTGGAACGAATTCTGCCAAATTGTCCAGCGCGGCAGCCATGCCGATCATATCCCGGTTGTGGATGAAACCATGCGCCTGCAATGCCCGGCCCAGTCCTGCCGGCTCAGAAAGCGGACCTACCCACCAGGTCAGCGGAGCGCTGCTTTCCCGGAAAGGCTGCAGCGCATTCTCGATCTGCTCGTCGAGCTGGCTTGGGGCGAATGCGGCCCAGGTCACGCCGTTGTACCCGGCGCGCTTCAGCCCTGAAGTGAACCAGGTGGGATTCCCGGCGTGTACACTGCCTCCTTTGAGAAGGGAGAAATCCAGCGACTTTGCAGACAAGTTCTCTTCGATCAGTCGGGCCATTTGACCGGCGTTGATGCGGGCAGACGGAAGTGTATTTTGCATTTGGTATCCTTTGACTTGCGTTGGATGGGTCGAACGGGATGATACAGCCTGATCCCGTTTCCCTGACTTCGAAATTGGCAGACAGGAGATGATGCTCCATCTCGTGAAAACCCCACCAGGGTATTATCGCTTCGCTGATGGTTTCCGGTATCATGAAGATAAGTATTTGCCAAAGATTTACGGGAGAACATATGCAGAAACGATCAATCACCCTTGTCCTTTTGTTGACCGCGACGCTCCTTGTCCATGCCTGTAATGCAGCGCCTGCCTCCTCGACCTCGGAGCCGGTTCCAACCTATCTGGGAGAAACGCTGCCGGGTGAGGAACCGGCACTGTTCCGGGCGGGGTCGGTTTCCACCGGCGCAGTTGAACTTTCCCTGGCTGTCCATCCCAACTTACAGGAAATCTATTTTGTGCGCCTCGAAGCGGGCCGCGGGACGATCCTGGTCAGCCGGGCGGATGCAGATGGGTGGACAGAGCCGGAACCGGTGCCGTTTTCCGGCAGTTATTCCGACGTTAACCCATTCCTGCGTGCCGATGGTCAGGCCTTGTATTTCTCCTCGGACCGTCCATTGGACGACAATCCGGGCGGAGCGTATCACCTGTGGGTGGCGGAATGGACCGGGGATGGGTGGTCCGACCCGGCGCCGCTTAGTCTCCCGGTCCGATCTGCAGGCGATGAAATGAGTCCCAGCCTGACGCTGGATGGGACACTGTATTTCCTGGCCGATTATCCCGATCTGGGTGGGGCAGGGCTATATCGCTCCATTTTGATGGATGGTGTCTATCAGTTACCTGAGAAACAGGCAATTATGGAAGCCGTTGACGGGATCGTGGAGGTGGAACCATTCATTGCGCCAGATGAGAGTTTCATGCTCTTCTACTCGGCTGGCCGGACAGACAACCTGACCCCGGGCGACTTGCTGGGCGATTTGTATATATCCTTCCGGGATGGGCAAGGGAATTGGAGTGAGCCGCAAAACCTGGGTGTGTCGGTCAATTCCAGTGCGGAAGAGAGCACGCCCACACTTTCTCCGGATGGCAGGTTTTTGTTCTTTGCCAGCAACCGGGATGCTGCCAACCATCTTCCGGATATTTACTGGATGGATGCTGGTTTCCTGCGCATGTTGCGACAGGGGTAGAGTTCAGCAGTAGTATGGGATAATCGGGATACACGTATGAACAGAAACGAAATTGCCCTGATTTGTGAACAGAAAGTGCTTGACGCCGCCGCGGCCCTTTTCGGAACTTCCAAAGAGTCGCTTGGCAAGTTCGGCGATTACGAAGGTTGCGCCAACCTGGTTTATCGCTACGAAGTCGATGGCCAGCCGCGTGTATTGCGTATTTCATACCGCCCCGACCGGACCGTGGAACGGGTGCAGGCCGAACTGCATTTTGTAAACTATTTGGCGGAAGGTGGGGTACGCGTCTCTGTGCCGGTGCCATCCGGAAACGGGAACCTGCTCGAGGTCATTCCCGCAGCAGGGATTCCATTCATTGCTGTTTCGTTTGTCAGGGGGCGTGGGGTGCGTGTCCCGGATAATGGATACCGTTATCGGGAGGGCGTGTCGTTGGATGAATATTTCCAGAACTGGGGACAGGTTCTCGGTCAAATGCACCGGTTGGCCAAAACCTACCAGCCGGTCAGCAGGATTGTTAAGAGACCGGAATGGCACGAGTGGGAATATTACAATGGCTTTCCCTATGGGGAGAGACTGCCAATCATCAAAGAGAAATATGGCCAGTTATTGTCTGAACTGCATGCTTTGCCAAAAGACAGCGATTCCTATGGTTTGCTCCACAACGATTTCAATGACGGGAACTTCACCGTGGATTATGAAAACGGCAATATCACTGTCTTCGATTTCGACGACTGCTGTTATTTTTGGTTCATGTATGATTTGGCTTGCGCCTGGGAGGGCGGGATCGGGCGGACAATGTTCCGTCCGCTGGATGAGCGAAAGGCGTTCATGGACCGTTACATGGACCAGGTGCTGACTGGTTATACCCGCGAAAATTCTCTCACTGGCGAATGGCTTGACCGGCTGCCGCTGTTCCTGCGCCTGATCCAGATGCAGGAGTTGATGCATTTCGCACAATATTTGGATGAACCGGACGATGAATTGCAGGCAGAACTGCGTTACAAGATCACCTGTATCGAGAAAGATATTCCCTACCTGGGCTTTTTCGACCCCGTCTTTTCCCCCGAAAAACCGTTCATGTTGTAAGTCTTGGATCCTTTCTGGTACTCACGTCAATGGACATGATGTCTTCGTTGGCCGGGGTGGTATGAAGGAATTTCCAGTCTCTTTGGGCGTAGTACTCCGTCAGGCTTTTTTCATCAGTCCACAAATACACGGTGTTGACGCCCATCTGTCGGGCTTCACTGAGACAGCGATTCATGAGACTAGTGCCTAGTCCCCGGTTGCGGTGTTCCTTTTTGGCATACAGGGTGATCATCCATACACCGTCGCGGATACCTTCCCATTCCTCAAATACAACCATCGACACAAACCCAAGCAGGCCGGTATCATCCAGGGCGACCAGGGTCAGGGGAAATTCCCCGATCCGGGCGGTGTCTTCGATCTCCGAGACCCAGACGTGGTAAGGCCGGTCAGGGGCGGAATAAAGCCAGTGCTCATATTTGAGTCGGGCAACTTCTTCAACATATTGGGGATGGTTGGCAAGGTAGTCGATGTGGTGGTCGATCATGCTGGCATCTCCTGTTTTGGGAACAGATCCATTATGGCATGTTATAGATAATTGCGAAACCCTCGGGCGGATGGTTTACGATAAAAAAATCGGGTGGAGAAGTATCCACCCGATTGCATTTACTCACTGACCCTGCGGAATCGCCAGGCGGCCAGCAGGAAGAACAACAGGGCGTAGCCCGCCAGCGCCAGGGACGGCAGTAGCACCGACTCAAATCCCAGCAGGCGCACGGTGATGTTCTTGAACCCATCCATAGCCCAGGCGATAGGGGTGACGTGTCCGATGGCCTGGAAAGTGGCACTGGTGTATTCCAGGGGTGTCCAGGCGCCGCCCAGACCGGCGAAAACGAACATCGGGATAAGCGAGAAGGCGATGGCCTGTTCTTCGCTCCTGGCCAGCACGCCGATCAGCAACCCCAGGGCGGCAATGCACAGGCTGGAGGTCAGTGCCACCAGCAGGGAAGCGACAGGCTGGCGGAAGTAGTCCACTTTTAGGGCCAGTTGTCCGAAAGCCATCAGCACCAGGAACTGGGTGAAGAGCAGGACAAAGATGGCCAGGTAATGACCGAGCAGGATGTGTGAGCGCCGCGTGGCAGTGGTCAGCAGGCGCTGGAGGGAACGTGTCTTGCGTTCGTTGACGATGACCGTGGCGCAGGTCAGCAGACCGGCGATGGCGAACTGCAGGATCATGCCCGGCGAGGTGTGCGCCAGCGAAGCAACCTGCGAACTGACCGTTTCTTCGGTCTCCACCAGTGCACTGGCAGTCTCGATACGCACCGGGGGATTGTCCCAGGCGGCCAGGGCTTGCTCGAAGGCCGGGGTGAAGGCGGATGTGGTCTGCCCGGTGATCAGGGCAGTCTGCACAGCGCTCACGATGCGGGAAGCGGCTGCCAGCACTTCGCTCTGGACGGTCGTCCCGGCGGTCTGGGTCAGGTCGACGGTCAGGGACAGGCGCGGCAGGTTCCCGGTCAGGAGCGTTTCGGTATACCCGGCGGGGATGACGATGATCCCGGCCAGTTTTCCTTTCTCCAGCAGTTTTTCGTAATCGGCCAGGGTCTTGTCGGCGTTCTGCGTGATGGCGATGACTTCGGAATTTTCGAGCAGTTCCACCAGTTTGAGAGACAGTTCGCCGCCATCCTCGTCGATGACTGCCACCGGCAGGCGCGGGTCGCTTTCGGTCTTGCTGAACCCGCCAAAGGCGAATCCGAACAGGAAGGTGAAGGCGATTGGCATGATGAGCAGGAACAGGAAGGTCTTGCGGTCGCGCAGGATCTGGAGCAGGTCTTTTTGGGCAATATCAAGGATGCGTTTCATATTTTTTCTCCGCAGGGGTGCTATATATTGCGCCCCTGCTGCAGGTTACGCGTAACGTTTCTGGAATCTCCACACACCAACGGCGAAGAACACCACCGCCCAGGCGAACAGGACCAGCGCGGTCAGGGCAACGCTGGCGGCGGGAGCGCCTTCCAGTGCCTGGAACATGCCGTGTGCAGCCCAGCCTTGCGGCATGAACAGGGAGATGGTTTCCATGATCGGGGAGGCGTTCCCCATCGTGAAGACGGGCAACAGGCCGAGCATACCGGTAAAGGTCAGCACACCGCCGAAGATGGCACCGCCCTGTTTGGTGCTCTTCATGAGGGATGTAATGAATACCCCGAAGGCGGAAGCGGCCAGGATGGTGCCAGCCGCAAAGAGCAGCACGGAAGGCAGGAGCCCCCACTGGATGCCGAAAACGAAGTGGCCCACGATCAGCAGGACGGCCACCTGGGTTGTGACGGTCAGGAGCACGGCCAGCAGTTTGCCGCCCAGGATGGTGGCATGTGTGGTGGGGGTGGTGAACAGGCGCGGCAGGGTGCCCAGTTCATCTTCCGCCAGGAGCGTTTCAGCGGTGGCCGTGCCGGTGTAGAAGGCGTAAAAGATCATCATCCCGCCCATGATGCTGCTGATGATCTGCTGGAGCAGGGACTTTCCTTCCGCTTCCGCCGCGGCGGGAGTGCGGACCTCGAGCAGGGTTGCCGGGTCTTGCGCCGGGGAAATGGCTGTCAGATAGGACTCCACAACCTGCCCGATGAAGGCCGGATCGCTGGAACCGGTCTGAACGGTCGCCACGTTGACGGCGATCTTGACGCCCGAGAACCCGTCCATGAACTGGTTGAGCACCGAGCGCACGATGGCCGGACCGAGGGTCAGGGTCGGGTCCTGGTAGACCTCGAGCACAGCCTGACCGTCGAGACTGGAGAACTGTGCCGAGAAATCGGCAGGGATGACGACCGCCACCCCGGCCTCCTGGGCGTCCACGGCGCTGCGAGCCGCCTCCGGGCTGTCCACGAGCGTGACCGTCAGCAGGTCCTCGAGGTCATCCTGCCGGAGCATGTAGACGATCATATCGCCCATCGAGTGGACGTCTGCTTCGGCAGGGAACTGGCTGGCAATGGAGGCGAAGTCCGCCCCGCCTTCATCCAGATTGGCTATCACCACGGCGGTTTGCGGCAGGTCGAAACCGGAACTATCTCCTTTCATTCCGCCGAACATGAGATAGAACATGCCCGTCAACAGCAGCGGGATGCCGAACATGAACAGCACGGCAAACAGGTTGCGGAAGGAGCGGGTCAGGTCTTTAAGAGCAAGGTCGAAGATTTTCATAGTTACTCCATGAGAACAGCACAGCTTCTCTGCTCTCTAGTCCCTGAGCGCCTTGCCGGTCAGGTGCAGGAACACGGCTTCCAGGTTCGGTTCCTGGATGGAGACGGAGGTGATGCGCGTCCCCTGTGCCCCGGCAGTCTCGAACAGGCGCGGCAGGACCTGGTTGCTATCCTCGGCCAGAACGATGACTGTCCCATCCTCGGATCTCACCTGCTTCACGCCTTTGACC
>CAZRCR010000086.1:0-7019 GCA_964598615.1 uncultured Anaerolinea sp. | reverse complement strand
ACTGTGCTGCCCAAGCGTTCGCTGATCCGCCTGGTACGCCAACCGGAACAGGTCATCGTTGACCCGACCGGTAAACTGCCCGGGCGGGGAGCTTACCTGCACAACAAACGTTCGTGCTGGGAAAAGGGATTGAAGGGGTCGCTGGCCCACGCCCTGAAAGCGGATTTCACCCCCGCCGATACGGAGCGTTTGCGCCAGTTCATGCTGACCTTGCCAGAGAACGACGAGGATGCCGGTGAGCAGGGATAGTGCCCCTCCGGGCTGACGATAAGGCCAATCGCTCAGCCGGCAATCTGAAGCCAGACTCGCACCGCACGACCGCGGACAAGTTTGCCAGAATCGGTGACTTTGAAGAAAGAGGTGCCGTATGAGCGATCAAATACGTAAAAAGATCGAACTTCCTGCAAGTATTTCTGTTCGCGATTTCGCGCAGATCATTGAAGTAAGCCCCATTCAGATCATTAAAAAATTGATGAACAATGGCGTCATGGCCAGCATCAATCAAACCATCGACTATGAAACGGCGGCCATCCTGGCCGACGAGATGGGTTTCGACGCGTCTCTCGAAAGCCAGGAAGCGCCGCAGCAAAAAGAAACCGGCGAAGTGCCCCTGTGGCGCCAGATGATCGCCGGGGAAGACGAATCTTCCCTGACCGTGCGCCCACCAGTGGTGACCATTCTGGGTCATGTGGACCACGGCAAGACCTCCCTGCTGGACGCTATCCGCCATGCTGATGTGGCTGCCGGGGAAGCGGGTGGCATCACCCAACACATTGGCGCCTACCAGGTGGAACTCAAAGGGCGCCAGATCACGTTCCTCGACACTCCTGGTCATGCCGCGTTCACTGCCATGCGCGCCCGCGGCGCCCAGGGTGCGGATATCGTGGTACTGGTGGTGGCCGCTGATGATGGCGTCATGCCGCAAACCAAGGAAGCCATTGCGCATGCCAAGGCTGCCCGCGTGTCCATCATTGTGGCACTCAACAAGATCGACAAAGCCAATTCCAACCCCGAAAACGTCAAGAAACAACTGGCCGAAAATGACCTCGTTCCGGACGAATGGGGTGGAAATACCATGGTTATCCCTGTTTCTGCCAAACAGAAACAGGGCATCGAAGACCTGCTCGAAGCCATCCTGCTGGTAGCCGATAACTCCGACATCCGCGCCAACGCCAAAGGCGCTGTCATTGGGACGGTCATCGAAGCAGAGTTGGATAAATCCAAGGGACCGACAGCCACGCTCCTGGTCCAGAACGGCACGCTCAACACGGGCGATATCGTGGTGGCTGGGAACGCCCACGGACGCCTGCGCGCCCTGTTCGACTTCCGCGGCCGCAAGGTCCAGAAGGCCGGACCGTCCATCCCGGTCTCTGTGATGGGGCTCAATGACCTGCCCTCCGCCGGGGACGTGTTCCGCGTGGTGGAAACGGAAAAGGAAGCCCGCCAGATCGTTCTGGAACGCGCCGAGGCTGCCAAGAAACAGGCCACCGCCGCCAAGAAGATCACCTTGGAAGAACTCTTCGCCAAGGTCAAGGCTGGCGAAGCGAAGGAACTCAACTTGATCCTTAAAGCCGATGTGCAGGGTTCGCTCGAACCCATCATCGGCGAGATCAACACCCTCGGCAAAGGCGAGATCAAGATCAACATTCTCTATGCTGAAACGGGTAACGTCAGCGAGAATGACGTACTGCTGGCATCGTCTTCGCAAGCCATCATCGTTGGCTTCAGCGTACAAGCCGATGTGGCCGCCCGCCGCCTGGCCGAAAAGGAAGGCGTATCCATCCGCCTGTACGACATCATCTACCGTCTGACAGAAGATGTCGAAAAAGCGCTCAAGGGCATGCTCGCTCCCGAGTTCACCGAGAAGTTCATCGGCAAGGCCAATGTACTGGCTGTATTCGCCCTTTCTAAGGGATCCAAGATCGCTGGTTGCCGCGTGACCGAAGGCGAACTGCGCCGCAACGGGAAGATCCGTCTCACCCGCGGCAAGGACATTGTCTACGAAGGCGAAGTAGCTTCCCTCAAGCACGAAAAAGATGATGTGCGTGAAGTGCGCACCGGTTTCGAATGCGGCATCGGCCTGAAGAACTTCAGCGATGTTCAGGTAGGTGACGTACTCGAATGCTATACCCTGGAAAAGAACGAGCTCGAGTAACCACAACCCATTATTCGTAAATCGTTAGTTAGCAACTGTGAAGTGAAGAACCATGCCATCCAAAGTTAGACTCGAACGTATCGAAGACCGTTTTCGGCAGGAACTCTCGGACCTGCTGATCCGCGAGATCAGCGATCCGCGCCTGCACCAGATCTTCGTCACCGATGTAAAAGTGGACCGCGAACTGGCCTTCGCCGACATTTATGTCTCGGCGGTGGAAGGCGCAGTCCGCAGTGCTGAAATCCTTGAAGGACTCGAAAGTGCCAGCGGCTTCCTGCGCCGCACCCTGGCCGCCCGGATCGAACTGCGCGTTATGCCGCGCCTGCGTTTCCATTGGGACCCCACGCCCGAAAACGCAGACCACATCGAGCGGCTCCTGGCCGACCTGCGTAAAAAATGACCGACCTGCACGCCAAGATCAAAGCTCGCATCCAGTCCGCCCAGCGCATCCTGGTTGTGTCACACATCCGCCCGGACGGTGACGCGATCGGCTCCATGCTGGCGCTCGGCCTGGCACTTTTGGATTCCGGCAAACAGGTCCAGATGGTGTTGTCCGACGGCCTACCGGCCTCATTCAAACACCTGCCCGGCAGCGACAAAGTCCAGACCAAAGCCGAGGGGGAGTTCGACACGATCATCACCGTGGATTGTTCGGACTTGAAACGGGTGGGAGCTTCCCTGGAGGGTTACCGCGCCCCAGATATCGTTATCGATCACCATATCACCACCGAACCTTTCGGGACCCTGAACCTGGTCGAACCGGAAGCGGTCGCCACTGCATCGGTGTTGACCCGCCACATGCGCGGCTGGGGCCTGACCATCACCCCCCCGATTGCCGCCAACCTGATGACCGGTCTCGTCACCGATACGCTTGGCTTCCGCACCGCGAATACCACCCCCGAAGCCCTGCGCCAGGCCGCCGACCTGCTCGACCTGGGCGTGGACATGAGCACGCTCTACTTCCGCAGCCTCGTGCGGCGCACATTCGCAGGGGCCAAATACTGGGGAGCGGGTCTGACCAGCCTGCAACGTTCCGACAGCATCATATGGGCCACATTGACTATTTCAGACCGCACCGCTTCGGGTTATACTGGTAAGGATGATGCGGACTTGATCAACGTGGTCTCGTCCATTGACGAAGCAGATGTTGCGATCATATTCGTCGAACAAGATCCTTCACGAACTAAAATTTCATGGCGCGGGCTGAAACCTCACATCGATGTTGCACGCATTGCCCGCCAATTCAACGGCGGCGGGCACAAAGCCGCCGCAGGCGCAGAAGTATCCGGCACCCTGGACGAAGTCCGGGAGCGCGTACTGGCCGCCACAAGAAAATCTCTCAATCAACCTCAGTAACTCGATCCGCGGGGGGCGGGTTATATATCTTGGAGGAATAAAAATTATGGAAAGTCAAGATATCAAGAACGCCATCTCCGGCATTCTCGTGGTGGACAAGCCCGTCGGCCTGACGTCGCACGATGTGGTGGATATCATCCGCCGCGGCACCAACATCCGTCGCGCCGGGCATACCGGCACTCTCGACCCGCGCGCTTCCGGCGTGCTGGTCATCCTGATCGGTCCGGCCGTGCGCCTTAGCGAATTCGTCTCGGCCTCCGACAAGCGCTACCAGGCCATCATCCGCCTGGGCAGCACCACCGACACCTACGATGCGGAAGGCCGCTTCACCCGCCCAACGACACCGGCTGCCCCGATCAACATCACCGAGCAGCAGTTCGAGGAAGTGCTCCAGCGCTTCGTGGGCGAGATCGAACAGACACCCCCGCCCTACTCGGCGGTCAAGGTGCAGGGACGCAAGGCCTACGAAATGGCACGCGCCGGGGAAGAGGTGGAACTCGAACCACGCAAGATCAACGTCTACCATCTCGAAGTGCTCGAATGGGCGCCGCCCGAAGTGGTCATCGATGTGCACTGCTCGTCCGGCACCTACGTCCGCTCGCTGGCCAACGACCTGGGCACCGCCCTGGGCTGCGGTGCGTACCTCGTGGGACTGCGCCGCACCAAGAGCGGGCGCTTCAGCCTGCGCGATGCCACTCCGCTGCGCAAACTTCAGGAAGCCTTCACCATCGGGAACTGGTACCAGTACCTGATCCCCGCCGCCGAAGCGCTGGCCGAATGGCCTGCCGTGGAACTCAACCCCGACGAAGTGGAAGAAGTGAAGCACGGACACCGCGTCAAGGCCGCGCCGGATGCCAAACCCGGCATGGTGCGCGGCGTCAGCATGGCCGGTGAACTCATCGCCATCATGGATATGGCAACCGGCGAAGACGGCGTCACTCCCGAGTGGCAGCCGAAAAAAGTCTTCTTCTCTTAACCATTACCACGTTGGGACGCTGATCAACGCGGAGAAACGCGGATCGAAGAATTTCCGCGTCCATCAGCGCTCATCCGCGTCCTTTTGATTTCTGTGACCCACTACACCACCCTCGCTGACACCAACCTGCGCGCTGCCTGGCTGACCATCGGCATCTTCGACGGCGTTCATCTCGGCCATCGCACCCTGCTTGCGCGCCTGGTGGATGGGGCACACGCTGCCGGTTCTCCCGCTGCGGTGCTTACCTTCCACCCCCACCCGGCCGTTGTGCTGGGCGGGCAGACCGATTTCGCCTACCTGACCCCGCCGGACGAAAAAGCCGCCCTGTTGACCAGTCTGGGAGTGGATGCGGTCATCACCCTGCCATTTACCCTCTCCCTGGCAAATGAGACCGCCGAAGAGTTCATGCGCTCGCTGGCGCGGACCCTGAACCTGCGTCACCTCGTCATCGGCTACGATACCGCCCTGGGCCGCGGCCGGGAGGGCAATGCCGCCCGTCTGGCTGAGATCGGACAGGGACCGGGCTATACGGTCGAAGCAGTGGAAGCCATCCAGCAGGAGGGACAGGTTGTCTCCTCCAGCGTCATCCGCTCGCAGGTCCACGCCGGGGAAGTGGCCCGGGCCGCAGCCCTGCTCGGGCGGATGTACACCGTCCGGGGTCCGGTCGTGCACGGGGATGGACGCGGGCACACGATCAACATCCCAACTGCCAACATCCGGGTCCCGGCGGAGAAACTCATCCCGGCCAACGGCGTCTACGCCACCTGGGCCTGGGTGGACGGCGTACGCCGCCCGTCGGTGACCAATGTGGGCATCCGTCCCACCTTCACGCCGGAGAAGCAGACCGCCAACATCGAGACCCACCTGCTGGACTACCACCGCGACCTGTACGGTTGCGAAGTGAAACTCGAATTCGTGGAGCGCCTGCGCGGCGAGCAGAAGTTCGCCTCGGTGGAGTCCCTGCTCGGTCAGATCCACGCTGATATCGAACGTTCAAAAGAAATTCTAAAATAAAGCCAATGCCCCGGTTGACGCCCGGGGCATTTTCGTCTATATTCGCCGCATGACCCCTCCCCGCCAGATCTACCTGCTTTCCCCCAAAGAACTATCCCCCGAGACCATCGCGGTAGCCTTCGCCAAGACATCGCGCGTTCCCGAGTCATTCCGTGAGATCGCCGCCGAACTGAGCGACGAGTCGAGTGCCAAATTCCACGAAAAGTGGGTGGTTGGTTACGGGCACGCTTCGGTGGCCGAACACGCTGTCCTGCACATCGCCATCGAGAACGTCTCCCGCCTGGCAGTGGAATGCATCGAGTCGAACCGGCTGGCCTCCTACACCGAAAAATCGACCCGCTACCAGAAATGGGATGCGGACAGTTTCTTCGTTCCACCCGAACTGGACGGTCATCCCCTGCTCGAACTCTACACACGGACCTGCGAACTGCTCTTTGATGCTTATGCGCAGTCCCTGGCTCCGGTCAAGGCGCTGGTGGAGAAACAATCGCCGCGGCGGGGAAACGAGACGGACGAAGCCTACGACCGACGCATCCGCTCCCAGTACGTGGACTCGTGCCGTTTCCTGCTCCCGGCAGCTTCGCTTGCCAACCTGGGCATGACCGCCAACGCCCGCGTGCTGGAGCACGCCATCAGCAAGATGCTTTCCCACCCGCTGGCTGAAGTGCGCCAGATCGGGGAACAGGTGAAGCTGGCCGCCCAGGGCGAGGTGCCCACCCTGGTCAAGTATGCCAATCCCCTGCCCTACCTGACCGAAACCTCGGCCGACTTCGCCGCGCTGGAGATCGATTACCAGGAAGCGGAAATCCAGGAGAAAAACGACTGGTGCAATCTTGCAGATTACGACCCGGAAGGTGAAATAAAAATCCTGGCGGCGGCTCTCTACCGTTTCAGCGAAATGACCTACGTCGATGCGCTGTCCACCGTCCGCGCCGCGGGGCGGGAGGAACAGGAAAAACTGGCAGGCCTGCTTCTAGGAAAACTGGGGCAGCACGACATCCCCCTGCGCGAACTCGAACACACCGGCTACACTTTCGACCTGATCCTCGACCAGGGCGGGTATGCCGAGTTCAAACGTCACCGCATGATGACCCAGACGCCGCAGTCGCTGACGACACGCCTCGGGTACGCGGTCCCGCGGCAGATCGTGGAAGCCGGGTTCGAGGTCCAATATCGTGCGGCCATGGACGCGGCTGCCGAAGCTTACGAGCAACTATCTGCCTGGGATGCACAGGTGGCAAGTTATGTCGTTCCGAATGGATATAACCGGCGGGTCTTGTTCGCGATGAATTTACGCGAAGCATTCGCCTTCTGCCAACTGCGGGCGGCGGCCAATGCCCACTTCTCGATGCGCCGCGTGGCCCAGCGGGTGGCTGAAGAGATCGGGCGGGTACACCCTCTGCTGACAAAGTTCATGCAACTACCGGGCGAGACCTGGCAAGGGATCGAACAGGAGTATTTCTAAAAAACGCCCCGGCTTACTGAACTGACCCCCTAAAACAAGACACGAAACAAGAA
>CAZRCR010000085.1:0-7025 GCA_964598615.1 uncultured Anaerolinea sp. | reverse complement strand
CCAGTTGATGATGGGGAATAGCGGCGAGTAGGAGGGCAGAAGGTCGAAGTAGACGTTCAGGCCGTGGAGATGCAGGATGTTGCACCATAAGGATCGGGCCGGTTCGAGCGCGGTCAGGTCATGCGGCAGACCGAAGGTACGGTATTCGTCGAGGGAGAGCAGACCGGCCTGGGCGTGCTGGATAGCGTAGAAAACGCCGTCGATGCCGGTTTCGAGACAGGCTTCCACGAAGCGGCGGGTGGTCGCAGCAATGGTCTCGAGTCCCTTCATCACGGCTTCTGGATATTGACGGAGGTGGGCAATAAGCACATCCCCCCCGGCCAAGTTCTTGGCCTGCGCCAGCGGGGAGAAAACCGTCTGCAGGACGGGCGTTTCGGCGGGCAGGCCGGCGCGGACGATGCGCAGACAGGTCAGCTGTCTGACCAGGTTGGGGGCCATGTGCGGGTCGAGCACAGGCAGGTGCTCCCAGTCCTGAGGGGACTGGACGACGCGGCGGGTGTAGCGGCGCGTCCCTTCAGCGTGTCCCTCCCAGACATCCTCCGCACCCCAGTCCTTGATCGAGAACGAGGAAGCCGGGGTGACCTTGACCAGATCGAAGTCCCATTGCCATTGGAAGGCCAGCGTGGCGGCGGCCAGCGTTTCGGGGCGCTGGTCATCCACGGGAAAATGCCGCCACAGGGCCACCGGGGGGCGGTCCAGGGCGGGGTCGTCGCTGAGACAGGCTTGCAGGCGTTCTTTGTGGGAAAGTGTCATACTTACCTTTGTGTTTCCTCGAACACCCGCAGCCATTCGGCGGCGATCAGGGCCGCGCCGTGGCTGGCAGGGTGCATCGTATCCATGTACATTTTTTCCGCCCCGGCGTTCTCCTGGTAGACCTGCCAGATATCCACGAGGTGGACCGGATACCCGGCGGCGGCATATTCGGCCACCAGGGCGCGGTCAGCCGCGGCGATCTGTTCCAGCCCCAGGTTGTAGTCGCACCAGCGGTCGCTTTCCCAGACGAGGACGTTGTTCTCGTCGAAGTGGCTCCAGGGCAGTTCGATCAACACCGGCATGGGGGTCATCACGTAGACCGGGATATCCTTTGCCACCAGTGCATCGATCTGCTGGCGCATGGCCTGGGTGTGTTCGTCCACATAGGCATCCAGAATGTACTGGAGTAACTGGTTGGTGGAGCGGTCGAAGATGCCGGGGCAGCCATAGAGTTCGTTCATGCCCCACCACAGGGTGACCACATCCGGTTCGAGGTCCAGAACGTTCTTCTCCAGGTTGGCGGCCGCCCAGCGGGCGTTCTTGCCGCCGTAGTTGGCGGTCACCAGCGTGTGGGGCGGTTCGAGCGCCGGGCGCAGGTCGTCCACGAAGGAGAAGCCCACTTCACCCTGGCGGCCCACTTCGCCCACCTTGAGCACGCTGTCGCCGTAGAAGACCAGCGTCAACGGGATGACCTCGGTGGCGGTGGGTGTGTTGGTCGGGATGGGCGTACTGGTCGGTGGGGGCGTATCTGTGGGCGGCGCCGGACTGACGGTTGGCGCGGCGGTGGGGGCGGGGGCGCAGGCTGTCAGCGAGAGAAAGGCCAGGGTCGCGGCGGCCAGCCGCAGGAGGTCCGCGCCGCGCATGTCAGCCGCCTTGCTCGCGCAGGAGTTCCCGCAGCGTGGACTGGAGTTCGGGCGAGAAGCCGGAAAGCATCCGGCGCATCGTTCGCAGCAGCATGGGTGACGGGGAACTGGTCAGGACCTCGCGCAGGAAGACGGTGGTCTCTGTCAGCGAGACGCGTTCCAGGGCGGCGAGGCAGGCTTGCAGGTCCAGTTGCGTCATCGGACCGGCAGCCAGCACCGCCGGGCGGACGATACGGTACACGGCTGGCAGGTTTTGGAAGTCCGGGTCCTCGAGCAGGGGAATGAGCGCCTGCAGGCCCCAGATCTGCCAGGTGCTGCGCGGCGATTTGAGCCACTCTTCGAGCAGCAGGAAGAACGCCTCAGGATTCTCACGGCGGATGCGGGCGAACGTGTCGGTGAGCAGGGCCTGGCGGATTTCCTTGTCCGTGGACTGGGCCAGCCAGTCGGGGAGACGTCCCAGGATGGGCATGGCATCGGCGGGAGGCAGCATCCCGGTGAGACGGGCGGCCAGCAGGCGCGACTCGAGCGAGCCGTCTTTCCAGAGTTCGTTGGCCAGCAGCGCACCCTTGACCGGGAGCCGGTCGGCCAGGGGGGCGAGTTCGCGTTCGATCTGACGCAGCACCGGGGCCGGGGTGTGGTAGGTGGGCAGGCTGAGCCGCCGAACGACCTGGGAGGCGCGCATGGTGCGGTTGGTGTAGAGTTCCAACATGTCATGCAGTTCGCGCAGGAAGAGCATGTGGTTGCTGAAATTGTCGGCCAACCGGGTGGCCTGGGTTTTCAGGCGGGCAAGGTCAATAGCGGGCATAAATGCAGTTGTGGGGCGCGATTTGTGAGTTGCGGATTGTCAATCGTTGTAGGTGACGGTGGTGACTTTTGCGGCAATCTCGTCTTGCAGGGATTGTATCACCGACCGGGCGCGGGTCACGGCTTCGTCGAGCGGGACGATGACCTTGTCCTGTTCGCGGCGCAGCCTCATTTCCACACCGCCCTGACCGAGGGCGCGTTCGCTGACGGTGATGCGCAGCGGCAGGCCGATCAGGTCGGCGTCGTTGAACTTGACGCCGGGGCTTTCGTCGCGGTCGTCGTAGAGCACTTCGAGACCCGCGGCTTGCAGGTCGGCGTAAAGCTTGTTGGCGGTCTCTTCGGCCTGGGGTGTACCTTTGCCGCGCAGCAGGACGAGATGAACCTGGAATGGGGCGACGGTCACCGGCCAGATCAGTCCATGGTCATCGTGGTGTTCTTCGGCGATGCAGGCCAGTAGACGGCCCACGCCGATGCCGTACGAACCCATGATGACCGGTTTGGTGGTTCCATCCTTATCGAGGAAGGTACAGCCGAGCGCGTCGGAGTAACGCGTGCCGAGTTTAAAGATGTTGCCCACTTCCACGCCACGCGATACCCGCAGCGGACTGCTGCACTCGGGGCAGGCGTGGCCTTCGTCTGCGGCGGCCAGGTCGGTGACGATGTCGGCTTTGTAGTCGCGCGGGTAGTTGGTGTTGAGCAGGTGGTAATCGGTCTCGTTGGCTCCGGCCACGAGGTTGGGGGAGGATGGGATGGAATCATCAACGATGATCTGTAGGGGCGACCCTATGTGCCCCGAAGAGGTATGGGGTCGCCCGTGGGCGGGGACAAGATTGATGGGCGAAGCAAACCCCGGCACAGCCCCGATGGCGACGATCTCTTCCTCGGTGGCAGGCCGCAGGTCACGCGCGCCGACGGCATTGGCGAGCTTGGTCTCGTTCAGTTCTATGTCGCCGCGGATGACGGCAAAGATGAATTGTTCGGTTGCTAGGGGCGCGTCGTTTGGTAGGGGCGACTCGCGAGTCGCCCCTACAGGAATTGTCGCCATGAAGAAGACGGCTTTGGCGGTCTTTGCCTTGGATACACCCAGGAAATTTGCCAGGTCCTCGATGGACTTGCAGGCCGGGGTCTTGACCTTCTCGATTGGCTTCAATTCTTCGGGAGCGGCAGGCGTCTTCGAGAAGCGCGCCACCTGGCGGTTGGCGGTGTAGCCGCACACGTCGCACAGGATGAGCGTGTCTTCGCCGATGGGGTTCAGGTACATATATTCATGGGCGAGTTTACCGCCCATCATGCCGGTATCAGACTTGACCGCGATCACGTCCAGCCCGCAGCGGCGGTAGATGTTGAAATAGGCCTGGTAGTGGGCGCGGTATTGCTGGTCGAGACCGTCCCAATCCACATCGAGACTGTAGCTGTCCTTCATCGTGAACTCGCGGACGCGGATCAGCCCGGCGCGCGGGCGCGGGTCATCGCGCCACTTGGTCTGCAGGTGGTAGACCAGCCGCGGCAACTGCTTGTAAGATTGCACCTCGCGGCGGACGAGGTCCGCGACGACTTCCTCGTGGGTCATGGCGAGCACCATATCGTGCTCGTTCTTGTCCAGGAAGCGGCCCATCTCGGACCCGATCTGGTACCAGCGCCCGGTCTCTTTCCATACTTCGGCAGGGTGGACGACCGGCATCGAGATCTCCTGCCCGCCGATTCTGTCCATCTCGTCGCGCAGGATGGACTCGATCTTCTGGATCGAGCGCTTGGCAAGGTGCAGGTACGAGAAGATGCCCGCCCCGAGCGGACGGATGAATCCGGCCCGCATCAGGAGTTGGTGGCTGGCGACCTCGGCTTCTGCCGGGGCGTCGCGCAAGGTCTGACCGAAGAGTTGGGAGAGTTTCATGGTTTCTAATGATTGGGATTCGCTGGCGCACCGGGCAGGGGATCATTTTCGGGGCAGAAGTTGACATAGATGTTCCCGATGCTGGAAGATGGGGCGGTATACAGCATACTTTGACTGGGATCTCTCTCGTACCAGGTGTTCACGGTGTAGATACCGCCTGGCAACTCCCCGCTGACCGACTCGCCCAGCGGGATGGACAGGTCAACCGGCGCGATCAATTCCCCATCCGGTGTGGATGGGGCGACCATTTCCAGTCTCCAGTGCCAGATGGTATCGAAATGGGAATCGGTGGGATCGATCCCGGCGCAATTATTCGCCAGATAATAGGTGACGGGAACTTCGAGTGCCCCGCACAGAGCGCGAGCGTAGTAGGTCATCTTTTTGGAAGGCGCGTCGAGATAAATTGAATCTTCCATGGCACTACCTCCCCTAAGGTTATATATTACATAAGTCGTTCCCGCGCTGAAAGTTGTATCGATAACGGATTCCCCTGGATTGAGGGTTTGTGCATAAATCATTTGATCAGTTGCCATGTCGCGGATGTGCACAGTCCATGGATCGGTACCTGCCTGACAATCGTTGATCAAGATGACGCCAAACCCCGATGCAGGAACTGACGCTGCCTGTGGTGCGCAAGCCGGTAGCAGGAGAAGGGCCAGTAAGGTTGCAAATTTTTTTTCATGATGGTCTCCTTTTGTGTCGATGGGGCGGAAAACAGGGCGCAGCATTGCTGCGCCCCTACGGGAATTAATACGCTTTGGCGAAATACACCTTGTGTTTGGCATCTTTTCCGCAGACGATGCACTTGCCATGACTTTCTTCCTGGCCGAGTGGAATGCAGCGGGTAGTGGCTTTGGTATCTTCCTTCACCTTCGCTTCACATTCCACAGACTCGCACCAGTACGAGTAGGCCCAGCCATTTTGGACAACCTGCTTGAGTTCCTCGTAGTCCTTCGGGTCGAAGATGTGACTGTCGCGGAAGGCGGTGGCGCGCTCCAGCAGGGATTTCTGGATGTCGGACAGCAGGTCCGTGACCGTGGCGGCCAGTCCAGCCTGCGGGACGAAGGACTTGCCTTCGCGTCCGGGTTTGTCACGCCGGGCCAGGGCGACGGAGCCTTTCTCCACATCCTTGGGGCCGATCTCGATGCGCAGGGGAACGCCGCGCATTTCCCAATCATTGAACTTGAATCCGGGTGTGACCTCGGTACGGTCGTCCACTTTGACGCGGATACCGGCGGCCTTGAGTTCGGCATGGACTCGGTCCACGGTCTCCATAACGGCGGCAGTTTCGGTGTCCGATTTGAAGATCGGGACGATGACTACCTGGATGGGAGCCAGCCGCGGCGGGAAGATGAGTCCCTGGTCGTCGCCGTGGGTCATGATGATGGCGCCGATGAAGCGGGTGGAAAGGCCCCAGGAGGTCGTCCAGGCATATTGCAGGGTGTTGTTTTCGTCGAGGAACTGGATGTCGAAGGCTTTGGCGAAGTTCTGGCCGAGGAAGTGCGAGGTGCCCGATTGCAGGGCGCGCGTGTCACCCATCATGGCTTCGATGGTGGTGGACATGTTGGCCCCGGCGAATTTCTCGGTCTGGCTCTTGACGCCCGGGATGACCGGCACGGCGGCTTCGTTGACGGCGAAGTCGGTGTAGACCTGGAGCATGCGCAGGGTCTCTTCGCGGGCCTCGGCTTCGGTGGCGTGGGCGGTGTGGCCTTCCTGCCAGTAGAACTCCAGCGTGCGCAGGAACAGGCGGGTGCGCAGTTCCCAGCGGACGACGTTGCCCCACTGGTTGATGAGCACGGGTAGGTCGCGGTAAGACTTGACCCACTTCGAGTACATGTAGCCGATGATGGTTTCGGAGGTGGGGCGTACCACGAGCGGCTCTTCGAGTTTCTCGCCGCCGCCGATGGTGACCACGGCCAGTTCGGGCGAGAAGCCTTCTACGTGTTCCTTTTCTTTTTCGAGGAACGACATCGGGATGAAGAGCGGGAAGGCGGCGTTGACGTGGCCGGTCTCCTTGAAGCGCTTGTCGAGCGCCTGCTGGATGTTTTCCCACAGCGCCCAGCCGTACGGGCGGACGACCATGCAGCCGCGCACGGGGGCGTAATCGGCCAGTTCGGCGCGCTGGACGATCTGGTTGTACCATTCGGAAAAGTCAACATTGCGGGGGGTAAGTTTTTCGTCTGTCATAAGAACCTCGAGAGAATAGAGAATAGTGAACAGAGAGTAGTAACGACTTCAGTCGTTCTTGACTTTGAGTAGAGATATTGCTGTTTGAACATCTGGCGCAAAGTGGAGCAATTCGCGCTGGTAGGCGGGAATATATTCTTCGAGTGAATTGTAGAACGATTCGATCACGGACCTCCAGCCTGCGCCCACCAGAATGAGCGGTTTGCGCGGCATGGACTCGACGATCATCAGGTTCCAGGTCATGGCGATCTCGGTCAGGGTGCCGGGACCGCCGGGCAGGGCGATGGCGGCGTCACAACTGCGGACGAGTTCGACCAGACGTCCATCCAGGTTGGGCAATCGGCGTTCTTCCTTCACCCACGCATTAGCGCGTGAACAGCGCCGTGGTTCGATGTGGGAGCAGGTCACGCTGACCACAGGTTCCCTTGCATCCTTGGCGGCTTTCGATGCGGCTACTATCGTGCCGATGTAACTGCCCGTCAGGATGCTGTGCCTGGCGTTGCCTTGTCGTTTACATAGATCATAAT
>CAZRCR010000084.1:0-7094 GCA_964598615.1 uncultured Anaerolinea sp. | reverse complement strand
GGTGGAGTAGCCCAGCAGGATCTCGGTCTTGTTGCCGGTGCCCACCACCAGCCCGTGGAATGCTTCGGACTGATCGTAGGCTACGATCATGCGCATGCGCGCCATGATATTGCCTTTGCGCATGGACGACATTTGCGCGTCGGTGGCGATGAGCGGGTCGACCATCTCGGTGATGGGGATGGTCAGGGCGCGGACGCCGGTCTGGTCGATGACACGTTGGGCGTCATCGAGCGAGTCCTGCGAGGATGTCTTGTAAGGCAGGCGCAGGGCGAGCACGTTCTCCGGACCGAGGGCCTGGGCGGCCAGAACGCACGAGACGGCCGAGTCCAGCCCGCCGGAGAGATTGACCACGGCCCGACTGAAGCCGACGCGGGTGATCTCGGAGCGGATGAACTCGGTCAGTATCTTGCGGACAAGTTGGGGGTCGATGGAGAGATTAATTTCCATGGAGTATCCTCCCCAGTTCACGTTCCACCAGGTCGGGGCGTTCGTCACGCAACAGAGGCAGGCGGGCGCGTGTGCGGTGCAACTGGTTCAGGTCGAGTTCGGCCATGGTCAGGGCCTCCTCGAAGTAGGGAGCCTGGGCAACCAGTTCCCCGTTCGGGTCGAAGACGGTCGAGCCGCCCCAGAAGTTGAGCCCATCTTCGAAGCCGGTGCGGTTGGCGTGGGCCACGAAAGTGGTAAACAGGCCGGCATAGGCGCGGTTGGTATGCTCCACCCAGGCGGACGACTCGAGTTTGGACCCACCGTTCAGGCCGCGGCCCGGCGAAGCGGATGAGAACAGGAGCAGGTCAGCGCCATCCTGCCAGAGCAGGTAGGGTGGGGAGGCGTGCCAGAAATCTTCGCAGATTAACATGCCCACACGCCCGAAACGGGTGTCGAAGGCGCGGACGGAATCGCCGGGAGCAAAGAAACGGCCCTCGTCGAACAGCCCATAAGTGGGCAGGTACACTTTGTGATGGATATGAACGAACTTTCCTTGTGACAGATAAGCAGATGCAATATAGAAGCGGTGGCGGGGGTCCTCGTCCACGAAGCCGACGACCAGGTCGATGTTCCGGCTGGCCTCGAGCAGGGGACGGAAGACCGGGTGATCTTCCTCCGTCAGAGTGGCAACGGCGGGCACCAGGTCCTGGAGCACGTAGCCGGTCAGGGAAAGTTCGGGAAAGAGTACCAGATCCGCTCCGGAGGCCTGGGCATCCTTGATACAGGCCAGGTGTTTTTCGAGGTTGGCTTCCACGTTGCCAAGTCTGGTATCGATCTGGGCGAGAGCGAGGGTCAATTTCATGAGGCTATCTTACCATAAACAGAAGGGCGACCCGTGGGTCGTCTGCAAGGGCGATGGATTGTGGAAGCAAAAACCAGATTCAAAAATGACCGGGTTCCAGCAGAGAGGCAGGCTTCGAATACCATCCCCTTTTGGGGGCGCATGAGGAAAGCAAAAACTCGGTCCAAAATGACCGGATTCCAGCGGAGATGTGGGCTTCGAATGCCATCCCCTTTTGGGGGCGCATGAGGAAAGCAAAAACCCGGTCCAAAAATGACCGGGTCTCAGCGGAGAGGGTGGGATTCGAACCCACGGTGGACCGAAATCCACAACGGTTTTCGAGACCGTCCCATTCAACCGCTCTGGCACCTCTCCAGGCGGCGGGATTATACCCTAAAGGTCCATTGTTGTGAATAAATCCGGGTAGACCACGCGCGTCAGGCCTGCTTGTTTCAGTTTTTCACGAAAAATGGCGGCTTTGCTGTCTTCGCTGTGAACCAGGATGATGCCTTCCAGTTTCTTCTCGGATTGGGCATATTTCAGGAGCATATCCTGCCCGGCGTGGGCGGAGAGTCCGCCGATGGTAACCACTTCGGCGCGGCGCGGGTAGACTTCACCGTAAATCTTCACCTCTGGTTCACGTTCGGCCAGACGGCGCCCCAGGGTATAGGGGGCTTGCCAGCCAACGATCAATACCGTGTTCTTTTCGTCCATGATGTTGTTCTTCAGGTGATGGAGCACACGCCCGGCTTCGGCCATACCAGAGGCGGAAATAATGATGGCTGGGCCTTTGAGTTCGTTGAGCGCCTTTGACTCATCTACCGACTGGATATATTTCAAGCCAGGGAAGTTCAGCGCGGGGTCTTTTCCGGTGCGGATGAACTCCAGCGTTTCGGCATCATAGCATTCAGGGTGGCGTTCAAAGATTTTGGAAGCGTTGACTGCCAGTGGGCTATCCACATAGATCGGAACATTCCGTAATTTGCCTGCGTCTTCCAGCATGTTCAGGCTATAGACCAGTTCCTGCGTGCGGCCCACGGCAAAGGCCGGGATGATGATCTTGCCGCCGCGTGCCACGGTCCGTAAGACAACATCGTGGAACTCGCGGTGAGCATCCAACGGATCACGGTGCGGCTTATCGCCGTAGGTGCATTCCATCATCAGGTAATCGGTATCGAAAGGCAGGACCGGGTCCTGCAGGAGCGGCATGTGATAGCGGCCGATGTCGCCTGAAAACCAGAAGCGCAGTTTCCGGCCGCGTTCCTGGACCTCGAGCCGGATGGCGGCCGACCCGAGGATGTGACCTGCCTCGAAGAACTGGGCATTCACGCCGGGAGCGGCTTCGAAGACCGCATTGTAGGGCCGAGGGCGAAAGTATTGGGCCACCTGGGCGGCGTCTTCAAGCGTGTAGAGCGGCTCGATCGGTGGCTCGCCGCGTTCAGCGCGTTTCTTGTTGACGAAGAGCGCGTCCGCTCCCTGGATGTGGCCGGAGTCGCGCAGCATGATGTCGGCCAGGTCGGCGGTGGCAGGCGTGGCGTAGATGGGGCCGGTGAATCCGGCTTTAACGAGCGACGGCAGGTTGCCGCTGTGGTCGATGTGGGCATGGGAGAGCAGGACCGCGTCGATGTGTGCGGCATCGAATTGGAAATTGCGGTTGCGCTCATACGTTTCGGCGCGTCGGCCCTGGAAAAGTCCGCATTCCAGCAGGATGCGTGAACCGTTAACTTCGATCAGGTATTGGGACCCAGTCACTGTGCGGGCGGCACCATTCAAGTGGATACGCATGGCTTATCCTTTCTTGACGACCAGTTTCAGGATTTCTTCTCCGAATTGTTCGATCCGCCAGGGGGAATCGGGCATCAAGGCGGCCAGTTCTTCCATATTTTGAGGCGGGTTCTCGGCAATGGCGTGCATCCAGTTCTTCGGCAGCACCAGATCAGATTCTATTTCCAGTTTTGCGGCAGTTTTCTTGCGCCATTCGGACAATTTATCCAGCCGGGTCAGAACGGCCTGGCCGGGACGCGCCGGGCGGGAGGGGTGTTTCACCGAGGGGGCATTCATCCCTCGGGAAACTGCACGCAGGATCTCGGTCCCGAAACGGTGGCGCTGGTTTTCGGTCAGGTGCGGAGCCAGATCCGCAAGCGTTTGCGGGGCGGCAATCGCAATTTCGGCCAGGCGTTTATCGTCGATGACCTTGAAGGTGGGACGATCCATCCGGGCGGCCAGTTTTTCCCGCCAGGCGCAGAGTTCCTTCAGGATGGTCAATTGCGGTTCGGTCAGTTTTTGACGGGCAGCAATGCGCTGCCAGGCCGGAATTTCGGGCTTGGGCGAATCATTCCCAGTGGCCAGACGGGCGAATTCTTCTCGGGCCAGGTTCCAGCGGTTTTTAGTCTCCAGTTCCCCGAAGAGGATATTGCGCAGGTGGAGCAGGTAGTGAGTATCGAGACGGGCATAACTCAACATTTCGGGAGAGAGCGGCCTCAATGCCCAGTCGGCCTTCTGGTATTTTTTATTGATGGCGATATCCATTTTTGCGGCCAGGACGGAATCCAGGCCTACCTGTTTCTCGCCCAGAATACGTGCGGCTTGCATGGTGTCGAAGATGTTGACCACGTTGAAGCCGAAGTCGCGTTTCAGGCAGATGAGGTCGTATTCGGCGGCATGAAAAACCTTTTCGATCTGCGGGTTGGAAAAGATCGGTTCCAGCGCCGACAGGTTAGGCAGGGAAAGGGGATCGACCAGGTAGTCGGTGTCGGGAGTGGAAAATTGGATCAGGCAGACCTGTTCCCGATAAGCGTGCAGACCGTTGGATTCGGTATCCACGGCCAGGCGGGAGTGACGCATCAGTTCGTCTGCCAGTTTTTGCAGGGCGGGCTGGGTTGCGATCCAGAGAGGAGGGGGCAGGGATGTCATGCGCGGACTTTCTCCATCACTAATGCACTTTCTTTGTCGTTGTAGTATTCTTTCCAGGTATCCAGCGCCAAGTACCCCTCTTCTTTATAAAGTTGAATGGCTGCCAGGTTCGAGATGCGCACACACAGACGAATGCGCGGTTGTTTGAGTTGTGCCTCGCAGGCTCTCAGGAGTGCGCGGCCGATGCCGCGGCCGCGATATTCCGGCAGGACGCCAATGGTGGCGATCCAGTCCACGCTTTGGCTGGGACGCGGGTCTCCTGCGATGAAGCCGATCATCTGGTCATCCTCCACGGCTTTCAGCCGTACCACCTCTGGCCAGGTGAGAACAGCCATCAGGTCCAAAAGTGGCCAGGCATCCTTGGGGAAGCAGGCTTGTTCGACGCGGCGCAGGCCATTCAGATCGCGCAGGGTGGCGGGGAGAATTTCCATAGGGCGAAGGAAGAAGCCTCCCGCAATTGCGAGAGGCTTCTATTGTACTCTTTCCCTCTTACTTTGTAACTTCCTTACTTCTCTTTTCCCTTGACGAAGTTCTCGATCATGCTGGTGAACTCCATCGGGAAGATGTACTTGGTCGCCGGGCTGGACCCCATGGCTTTGAGGGTTTCGAAGTATTGCAGGGTCATGGTCTTCTGGTCGACCACCTTGGCGGCGCTGAAGATCTTCTCGAGGGCCAGGGCATAGCCTTCGGCTTTGAGGATGGCAGCTTGCTTTTCGCCTTCGGCTTTAAGGATGGCCGCCTGCTTTTCGCCTTCAGCCACGTTGATGGCAGCTTCGCGTGTACCGGTGGACTCGGTCACCACGGCGCGGCGGATACGCTCGGCGGACATCTGTTTGTTCATCGCGTCCTGCACGTCCTTGGGCGGGATGATCTCGCGGATTTCCACGTTGGTCACTTTCACACCCCAGCGCTCGGTCACTTCGTCCAGCCGGGTGCGCAACATATTGTTGATGTGTTCGCGCTCCGAAAGCACATCGTCCAACGGGATGCCGCCGATGACCGCGCGCAGTGTGGTTGTCGCCATGCCCTGCGCCGCGGCTTCGAAGTTGCCAACTTGCAAAACGCTCTCCATCGGATCGAGCACCTTGTAGTACCACAAGAAATCGATCGAGATGGATGCGTTGTCCTTGGTGATCGAGGTCTGGTGCGGGATCTCCCGCACCTGTTCACGCAAGTCGACCTTAATGGCGCGATCCACCATAGGAATCAAAAACACAATTCCCGGCCCGCGATTCCCCACGCAGCGTCCCAGGCGAAAGACCACCAGGCGCTGGTATTCCGGCACGATGCGGATCGCGTTGGCAATGAAAGCCAGGGCGACCAGGAATACAACCCCGATCAAGCATAATGCAGTGACACCCAAACCGGTTCCCATATTTAGCCTCCTTCAAATGTGACAGATCAGAGAAATTGATCCTGGGGCAAACGATGCCCAAAAGATTACTCGGCTTGCGACGGTTGGACCGCTTCGACGATCAATTTGAACCCTTCGCGCCGGACCACGCGCACGCGCGCATCCTGTGGAACCGGGTGCTCGCTGCTGGCGCTCCATAACTCTCCGGCCACCTGCACAGAGCCATCGCTGTATACAGGCGACTTTGCCTCGCCGATGGCGCCAATTAAGGTATCCAGGTCGTGCCGCGGGCGGGAAAGCTCCGCTTCTATCACTTTACGGGCAGCCACCCAGAAATAGCCTGCCGTCAGGATAGAAACTGCGCCGGCCAGCAAGGGGTCGACTGCCGGGCGCCAGCCTGCCGGGCTGCGAAAGATAAAAGCCGATCCCGACACCAGGCAGAGAATGCTGAGCACCAGCAGGATGATCTGCTTGGGCCGGCGCACTGCGAAGAAGAAAAGCGCCACCCCGGCCAGCAAGATTACGATTGCCCACCAGTTCAATGGCAGTTCGTATGCGTAAACAAACCATCCGGCCAGCCCCAGCACGAAGATCGCCCCAATCTCCAGCACACCTGTACCCGGGGCGATCAAAGCCAGGGTGGCGAAGACCAGCCCCCCAACGAGCATCAAGTAAACCACGTTTGGATTTGAGAAGAACTCCATGTCAGGCCATCCTTTGTGGATCAGTCATCACTCATCCGCATTTCATTATACATCGAAACCGGCTTTATGGCGCAGGGGCGTGGTATGATTGGCGTGTGGTTGTTTTCTATTTGCCGGGCGACGTGCCCGTCTATGCATTCTCACTGCTGCTCTTTCTGGGCGCCGGGGTGGGGCTGGCCCGGGTGGCCTGGCATGCTCCGGACCAACAGGCGCTTCCCCAATTGGAAACCGGCTTATGGGCGCTTTTGGGGGCGCTGTTGGGCAGCCGGATGGCCTATGTGGCTGTCAACTGGTCCTATTTTCGCCACAATGCCTGGGAGATCCCACAGGTATACCTGGGCGGGTTGGCTTGGCCTGGCGCGCTGGCAGGCGGCATGTTCGCCCTTGCGTTGGTGGCCGGGGCGCGGCGTGCCTCGCCGGGCCTGCTGGCCGACAGCCTGCTTCCCTTGCTGGCTACCGTCTCGGTAAGCGCCTGGCTGGGTTGCTGGCTGGATGGCTGCGCCTATGGGCCTGCGATCCTGGACTGGTGGAGCGTGCCCGGCATCGATGAATGGGGCAATTTGCAGGGTCGCCTGCCGGTGCAGTTAGCCGGCGCCTTGCTGACCGTCGGCCTGTTCTGGTGGCTCGAGCGGCCGCCCAGGGAAGTTGGAGAGTCATTCCTGACGAAGAACAGGCTTCGCCGCCAGCATCACCTGAAACCCGGCGTACAGAGCAGCCTCGGCCTGCTGGGCCTGGGGCTGCTCTTGCTCGGCGCTGGCCTGCTGCGCGCCGACCCCATGCCCGTATGGCGCGGCCTGCGCCTGGATGTGTGGGCGGCCCTGTTCTTCATCGGGGCGGCTTCAATTTTGTTGTTGTT
>CAZRCR010000083.1:0-7151 GCA_964598615.1 uncultured Anaerolinea sp. | reverse complement strand
TTTTTCGCCGCGGTTGAGCGCCAGCACCTGGTGCGGCTGGAGGCGGTCGACACGGCCTTCGAAGGCATAGTAACTCTCGTAGACACGCTTCTCGTCCACGGCGTCTTCCACTTTTTCGGCGATGACTTTGGCAAACTTGAGGGCTTTTTCGCGCGTCCCCTGGCGGACGGCAGCGTTGTCGCTGATGGTCTCAGCGACGATGTCACGCGCCCCTTGCAGGGCTTCTTCCACGGTGGTGACCTGTTCGTTCAGGTAGGATTCTTTGACGATGTCTTCGATGGCGCGCTGTGTGAGGGATTGCTTGAGAATATGATCGGCCAGGCCTTCCAGTCCTTTTTCGCGGGCCACCATGGCGCGCGTGCGGCGCTTGGGCTTGTAGGGCGCGTAGAGGTCCTCGAGGGCGGTCAGGGTCCCGGCGGCTTCGATGGCAGTCTTCAGTTCATCGGTCAGCTTGCCCTGTTCCTCGATGGACTTGAGGATGGCGGACCGGCGCTCGTCGATGGCGCGCAGGCGGACGACTTCGTCCGCCACGATGCGGACCTGTTCGTCGTCCAGCGTACCGGTCATTTCCTTACGGTAGCGGGCGATGAAGGGGACGGTGTTGCCCTCGTCGAGCAGGCGGATGACCGCGTCGACCTGGGAGGGTTTGACTTTCAGTTGGGAGGCGATCGTTTCAGCGTATGTCATAGGGGGGTCCAGGAAAAATAAGAGTGGCGGGGAATTTTACCACGCAAAAGATTCTTAACCGCGAAAAAATAAAATGCGAAGGCCGCGAAGTTCGCGAAGTTTTCTTCGCGTTCTTTGCGCCTTCGCATTCCAAAAGCTCTTTTACGTTATTGCCCCTGTGTGAACTCCACCAGTTCGATCACACTATCCACCGCTACAGTATTCTCCTGCCCAACTACGAAGGACACCCCGGCATTATCGATCCGGGCGCGCACCAGCCCGTGGAATAAGTCATACCACTGCGTCATGCGCACCGTCAACGTGCCGGAGACCGCAATACCACCTGGCAGGTTGGTCGTGACCGGGATGACGAACTCATGCGTCACCACCAGCGCCTGGTCGAACGTCCCGGCGGGAACAGTCACAGACTCGTACGCGCCGGTGGTGTGGAAAAGCAGGTCGAAATCCGAATCGCGCAGGATGGACAGGTCCGTGGAGCCATCCGGGGAATGCAGGCCCAGGGCATCTTCGGTCTGGTACTGCGCCTGCCAGTCGAGCATCCAGTTGCCGGCTGTGAATTCGGAATAGGCAGGCGAGTAAATGCCTTCCTCGTAATAGGTGTTGAAAACGCCATCCAGGTAGTTCGCCAGCATGATGCTCAGGAAAAAGATGGGGAAATCCTCGATGGCACCATCCTTGCAGGTGACCATGTCACGGCTGGTCGCGCCGGTGGCCTCGTTCACCATCTCGATGACCATGTTGATCCCATTGCGGGTATCTTCCTCCACCACCATCAGCCGATGGGTGGATGTTCTGCCTTCGGAGGTGACCTGGTACACCCACTGGTTGCCAACGTTCAACGCCATGAGCGGATTATCGCACGGGCCGCTCGGAACCGCGGTCGGGGTGGCAGTAGGCGTGGGCGGGACCTCGGTCTGGGTCGGCGGGACCGGGGTATCCGTCACGCTGACGGGGATACCCGTCGCGCCGCCACAGGAGACCAGCAAAATCCCCAACAGGACGGTTGCAAACAAGCGTTTCATGGAAACCTCCTATGGCCGGAACTCCACCAGTTCCACTGTGCCGTTCACTTCCAGCGGGAATGAAATGCCCATGTAGGTGATCTCGGCAGTATCGATCTGCGACTTGAGCAGGCCGACGAACGGCTCATACCACTGGGTTGTGTTGAGCGTCAGCGTGCCGCTGATGAGCAAACCATCCGCCGAGAGGGCAACTTCCATCGTGACCACGCGCTGGGTCTTGAGTGCCCGGTCGAAGGTCCCGGCGGGAACGGTGACCACCTCGAAAGCCGCGTCGCCTGCGCCGGCTGTCTGCCAGGTCAGGTGGACAGGCGAGTCCTGCAAGAGAATATCGAGCGCCTCGCCCTCATCCTGGACGCTGATCGCCCCATTGGCAATATACTCGGCTTCCCACTGATAGGACCAGTCCCCGCTGGTAAAGGCGGCTTCCGGCGGAGCGAATACGCCGGAGACATACTCCAGGGTAAAGTCGCTGGCATAGGCACTGCCCAGAAGCATCTTCTGGGTCAGGGCCGGATAATTGAGAATGGTGCCGTTATCGCAAAGGGCCTGGGTCTCGGTCATGATGCCGGTGGCCAGGTCGAGCGACTCGATGGTGGCAATGTTCTCTTCGACCTTCTGGACGGTCAAACCAAGCTGGGAGGGGTCTTCCGCCGTATCAGCGGTCTTGACCTCGTAGACCCACTGGTAGCCGGGCACGAACGGGAAAAGGATGTTGTAACACGGGCCGGAAGGTTTGGGCGTGTCGCTGGGCTGCGGGACGACCGCGGGCGTGTCACCGCCCCCGGCTGACCGGGCGCAGGCCAGGGTGGCAACAACAATGAGCAGCAGGGGAAAGGTGAGTAATCTTCTGGATTTCATGGCATTCTCCTTGGTCGGTTCGATTGATCCTCCCTGCTATTTTCCATGATTTCGTTTTGCGGCGCAACTGGTTCGCAATGGGAATTTTAGAAAAAAATCCCGGCAGGAATATCCTGCCGGGAAAGGCTTACTCTTCGGTTTCTGGTTCCGGTTCGGCATCTTCGATCTTCGAAATACCGCCGGTCTCTTCCAGCAACTCCTTCAGACGCGGGTCTTCGCCCGGTTCGATGCGCCGCCCGAAGGTCAGGAAACCGGTATGGGCTATCATCCGGTCGGTGGGACGCAGGCGGGTGGGTTCCGGTTTGTAGTGGCGCAGCATGATCTCGCAGACTTCGATAAAAGCGAAATGTTCGCGCCGCAGGGCATAGAGCACACGTTCCACCTGGTTGAAGGTGGGCACGAGCGTGCAGAAGAACCCGCCCGGCTTGAGCGCCGCCCGCACCCGGGTGATGTAATCCCAGGGGTTGTTCACGTCAAGGAAAAAGGCATCGGCCTCGGTCTCATCGAACCCTTCCGTGATGTCGCGCAGCTTGAAATCGACCCGTTCCGCCAACCCGATGCGGGTCAGGTTCTTGCGCGCCAGGTCCTGGAACTCGGGACGCCGCTCGTACGAGACGACGCGTCCCTGCGGGCCGACGGTGAACGCCAGCGCCACGGTCATGGACCCGGAACCGGTCCCGGCTTCGAGGACGGTCTGCCCCGGCCCGACCGACATCATGGTCAGGATGTAGCCGATGTCCTTGGGATACATGATCTGGGTGTTGCGCTTCAGATCCTTGAGCAGGTCGGCCAGGGACGGCTGGAGCAGGAAGAACGGCGACCCGGTATGGCTGAACACCTGCGTACCCCACGATTTGCCGATCATCTCATCGTGGTGCAGGATGCCGCGGTGCGTGTGGAACGTCCCGCCGGGAGCGAGGGGGAAAATATAGTATTTGTGCCGCAAGCCGACCAAAAGGGCCAGGTCACCGGGGGCGGCATGGGAGGAAGACAAATTCCAGGGCATGATTATCCAAATCTGTAGGGGCGATCTTTATGGTTTGAGGATTTTGGCAAAGAAATCAGTGATCGCGTTATAGCAGGTGACGCGGTTGGCATGTTTGAGCACGTCGTGGCCTTCATCCTCGAAAATCAGGATGTCGATATCCTTGCCTTTCTTCTTCAGGTCAGCCACCAGGTCCTCGGACTCTTTAGCCACCACGCGCGGGTCGTTGCGCCCCTGGATGACCAGCATCGGGCAAGCCAGCGCATCGAGGTAGGTCTTGGGCGAGCGCTCTTTCAGGAAGGCGCGGCCATCGGCAGTATCCGGGTCTGCCATGGCAACCTTGAAGTACGGCTTCCAGGTCTCGGGGATACGCTGCAAAAACGTGACAAGATCGTAGGGACCGAACATATCGCAGGCGGCAGACCACAGGTCCGGGTGACGACCGGCCTGGACAAGGGTCATGTAACCGCCGTAGGAACGTCCCACCACCGCGGCGCGCTTCACGTCCAGGCGCTTGTCCTTCGGCAGGACCTGCGTCATGGCGTGGACATGGTCGAGACGGTCCTGCCCGCCCCAGTCGCGGTCCACCTGCTTGGTATAGTTCAGGCCGTAGCCGGTGGAACCGCGCACGTTCGGCACGAAGACGGCGAAACCGCGCAGCGCCAGGAACTGGATGAGCGGCATGGAGAACCAGGCGAAGTCCGGGCGCTCCTGTCCCTGCGGTCCGCCGTGGATGTAGTACACCACCGGGCGCGGACCGGTGAAGCCGAGGCTTTCAGCGGGCAGGTAAAGCCGGGCCGAGACGCGCATCCCGTCGAACGAGGTGAACGAGGCGTCTTCGCCCTTCGAGAGTTTATCTTCCGGGATGCCGAGGATCTTCTCCTCGGTGTGCATGACAATGGTCTCGCGGTCCTTGCCCTCCACGGTATAGATCTGCGTCGGGCTGACGGCAGTCGAGAAGGACAGGATGAAGCGGTCATCCTTCTTGTCGTAGAACATGCTCTCCAGCTTGCCATCCGCCAGGTCGCCCTCGCCGACGATGCTGTACTTGAGCGACATGCTGCGCTTGGCCTCGTTGTAGATGCCTTCGTATTCCCATGAGCAGCCGTCAATATTGAACCCGACCACGTAATGGGTGCCCTTCATGTGGGACACGTGGGTCATCTCGCCCACACCGGTATGCAGCACACCTTCCAGTTCCACCGGCAGGACTTCGCCCGGCTTTGCCAGTTCGATCAGCCCCAGGCTGTACTTGTCGTCGAACAGGGAGGTGGTGATCAGCACGCCGGTCCCGGAGGGGGTCAAGGCGGTGGACCCGAGACCATTGAGGGGCGCTTCCTCCCCGGCGGCGCGCTGGTCGATGGGTTTGCCCAGCAGGAGGGTCTGCTTGCCGTTCTCGAGCAGGGAGAGCACGTTATCGCCCAGCGAATAACTGTCCACCAGCAGGATCTTGCTGTGGTCATCGCTGGGGGAACCGGGATAGGCGCCCCACTCCGACTCGCCCAGTTTCTCGAGCGTGTTCGTGCGCAGGTTGCCGCGGTAGGCTTCCTGGACCGGCTTATCGCGCCGTTCGGCGTTGAGATAGACGATATTCCTGTCCATGTCACAGTCGGTCAGGTGGACGCGGTAGTTGGCGAAGAAGTTGTCGAAGGCCGGTTCGGGGAAACCGCCTTCGATGGGGACGAACATCGGCTGGTAGTTCTCATCCCCATCATGGTCGAGCATGACGAGGATCCTGTCCAGCAGGGGAAAAACGTGGAAGGAGTACCCGCCCACCAGGTCCGGGTTCTGCATGGCGATGTCCGGCGGCAGGAGTGGTTCCGGCACGGAACTGCCATAGTACATGGCATATAGACTGAGCTTGCCGGAAAGGTTGCTGATGAAATAGATGCGGTCACCCACCAGTTGGGGGGCAAGGTGCAAACGGGCGGAGAGGAATGATTCGATACGCGGGGAAGACATGGAAAATCCTTTCGATAAGGTGGTACGATCTCTTTCCTATGGGCTTCAATCTTATCATGAAAGTCTTGACGGAATTCGCTCCGGCAGGATACAATCGGGTCGCAAGTGGTAAGTGTTCGTGCTGGAATTCGCAGGGAGCCGGCCCAAGAGCAATCCACAGGGCTGGCGTTTTTTTAAGCAGAACCTGGACCCGACCGAATACCGAACACCACCATCCTATTCGTTTTTTTCAAGTAAGGAGAGCAATACAATGGCAGAACGTGTCACCGGAACCGTCAAGTGGTTCAATGCATCCAAGGGCTACGGCTTCCTCGCTCGCGAAGGCGGCCCGGACGTCTTCGTCCACTTCAGCGCCATCGAAATGGAAGGTTTCAAGACCCTCCAGGAAGGCCAGGCGGTCGAGTTCGAGATCGAACAGGGACCCAAGGGCCTGCAGGCCGCTCACGTCAAATCGGCGCAGTAATTTCAATCGACATTCTGAAATCCCTCCCAACGCCGGGGAGGGATTTTTTGATTCAATTCAGGGAATCTCACGATCCTTCGTCCAGCCACTCCACATGGATAAGTTCTTCCACAGAGCCGAACTCCGGGTCACCGGTCATGACGGTGGCTCGTTCGCGCAGGGCAGCCGCCACCGCGAACGCGTCCGCATACGACAGGGCATGACCGGCCTTGACGTGCGCCGCGTCGAGTACCAGGTCACGGGTCGCGTCGAGCAATTCGACAGGCAGGCTTTCCACCAGCGCCAGGACGCTCTGCGCCAGCGGCAGGCCGCGCTCACGTTCGACGATGTAGAGCGCTTCCCCCAGGTTGACCAAACACATCACGAGGCGGCATTTTTTCGCCTCCGCCAGGGAGAGTAATTCCTGCACCCGCGCCTTGCCCGGTTCATCCTCCAGGTAGGCAAGCAAGGCAAAACTATCCAGCAGGTAGACGGGTTTACTGGGACTCATCCTGGCGTTCCCTGGCGTGTTCATCGAGGAGGGCCGCGGTAAGGGACGCGCCGCCTTTCAGCATCCCGGCTCCGGCGCGGACCGGGTCCTTGAAAGCAGGCACGATGGCCAGTACGCCGCCGTAGTCCACCACTTGCAAATTGGCGCCGGGCTTCAGTCCGTATTTGGCGCGCATGACAGCCGGAATAACCACCCAGCCTTTTTGTGATAATCGAACATTCATGGCAACCTCGATTCGTTATACTTATTGCATAAAAAGTATAACACAAAATCCCTCCCAACGCCGGGGAGGGATTTTGTGTTTAAGTATTGAAAGATTCAGAGCTTACTTGTCCGTGTCTGATTCATTTAACCTATAGATCCCATAGTAATTACCATAGTTGACGAGTGCCATCCACATGTTACCTTCCTCGTCTTCTGTTACTGTGATAAGCCCACTAAGGGGCATCGACTTACACCATATGTCTTTTTCCGGATCATATTCGACCAAACCTGCCTCGGAATCGAACCACAGGTTGCCATTTGAAGAAGTGTAAACTGAATGCAGCGCTGCCCACAAATAAATAAGGTCAGGATCATCAGCCACCACAAATTCAGGTGGGAGATCTATTTGTTCCCATGTATAGCTACCATCCTGCTTGAGTATCAGTCTGGAGAAATAGCCCATCCAAACCCGCCCCAATG
>CAZRCR010000082.1:0-7162 GCA_964598615.1 uncultured Anaerolinea sp. | reverse complement strand
CATGGTGGGCGAACTCACGGCTGTAGAAATTAACGCCGAGGAAGTCGATCGGGGCAGAGATGGTCTTCATGTCGTCCGGGCCAACGTGCGGATGGATCGGCCGGGTGCGCGACCAGAACAGGTCAGGGTAGCGGCCCTTGTAGATGGCATCCAGGAAGAAGCCGTTGAAGAATTCATCGGCCACGCGGGCGGCCAGCACATCCTTCGGGTTCTGCGTCTTGGGCAGGATGGGCGTCAGGCTGAGGGTCACACCGACCCTGGCATCCGGGCTGACGGAACGGATGCGCTCCACGGCCAGTCCGTGACCGAGGAGCTGGTTATGAGCCACCCGCATATAGGTCCAGGGATTGGTCTTGCCGGGGGCGTGTTCGGCGAGCAGGTGACCCAGGGCGGAATGTTCCCACGGTTCGTTGAGCGTGATCCAGTCCTTGACCCGGTCGCCCAGGCTGCGGACGACGACCTCGGCATAGTCGGCGAAATAACCAGCGGTCTCGCGCCCGGCAAAGCCGCCATAGGCGTCCTGGAGAGCCTGCGGCATGTCCCAGTGGAAGAGCGTGACGAAGGGACGGATATTCTTGGCCAGCAGGGTATCCACCAAGCGGTTGTAGTAGTCCAAGCCTTTCTGATTGACGTGGCCGCGTCCGAGCGGCAGGACGCGCGGCCAGGCGATGGAGAAGCGGTAGGTATTAAAGCCAAGGGCGGACATCAACTTGATGTCCGTCTGGTAATCGAAATAGGTGTTGCAGGCCACGTCGCCGGTATCGCGTTTCGGGGAGGCGTGGGTGTATGTGTCCCAAATGGACGGGCCGCGTCCGTCTGCAGTGCATCCGCCCTCGATCTGGTAGGCGGACGAGGCCGTGCCGAAGAGAAACCCTTTTGGGAATTGGGGATAACTCATGCACTCACTCCTTCGATGTTCTGGAAGACGCTCTCGAAGCGGCCCAGGGCCTCGTCGATGACAGCGTCGGTGTCAGCCATGCTAGTATACATCCGGCTGCCCGCCAGGGTGATGAGTCCGTTGGCCATGTAGGCCGCGCCCATTTCCTCGATCATGTGCTTGCGCGGCTTGAGTTCCTTGGCCAGCCGGATGGGGTTGTGCAGGTCGAGCAGCATCACGCCGGAGGTCTCCAGGTGGCAGATCGATCCCTGGTTGAAGGCCACGAACGGCAGGCCGTATTTTTCGATGAGCGCCTGCAAGCCCCTGGTAAGGCGGTAGCCCGCCTGACCGGCGATGACGGCCGCGTTGGTGCGTTCCATTTCGAGCAGGGCATAGTACCCGGCCACGCAGGAGAGCGGATTGGCCGAGAGCGTCCCGCCGATGTAAGCGCGTTCGCCCGTCCCGCCGATCCCGGCGGCGAAACGCATGATGACATCCGCCCGGCCGCCGACGCCGCCCGCCATCGGGTAGCCGCCGGTAACGCACTTGCCGAAGACCGTCAGGTCGGGTTTGACGCCGAAGTACCCCTGCGCCCCGCCCAGGCCGAGACGGAAGCCGGTGACCACTTCGTCGAAGATGAGCAGCGCCCCGAACTCGTCGCACAGCTCACGCACCTTCCGGTTGAAGTCGAACGGGACCGGGCGCGTGCCGGACTCGGGTCCGACCGGCTCAACGATGACCGCGGCCGTCCCGCCGAGGAGACTGTTGGCGATCAGTTTGGCTTTGAGCGCACCCAGGGCGTTCGGGAAGAATTCCTGCGTGTTGGCAGTCGCGCCGCGCGGGATGCCCTTCGATTCGAGCCGCCCGGTGCCGGGCACGTGCAGGGCGTAGACCATCGAGTCGGACCAGCCGTGGTAGGCGCCACCGACTTTGATGACCTTTTTCTTCTTTGTGTAAGTACGGGCGGCGCGCACGGCTGCCATGACGGACTCGGTGCCGGAGCCGAGCATGCGGAACATTTCGATGGACGGCATGAGACGGTGGATCAGCTCTGCCAGTTTGAGTTCATACTCGTGGAACAGACCGGTGACAGGTCCGCAGGTCTGGAGCATCTCGATGACGCGGTCACGCACCGGGGCATAGTTCGAGCCGAGGATGGTCGGGCCGCCAGCCTGCAGGAAGTCAATGTACTGGTTGCCGTCCGCGTCCCACAGGTGGGCGCCTTCGGCTTTTTCGATGGCGATCGGGAACGGGTAATTGAAGGCCAGGTTGTGCTGCACCCCGCCGGGGATGAGCGCCTTGGCTTCATCAGTCAGCGCCTTCGAGCGGGCGCATTTCGTGTCGAAGTAATCGATATATTCCTGCATCTTGTCGCGCTTCACCCGGCGCATCGGCTGGGCGACCAGGGCGTTCAAGCGGCGGTAGACGTCGGCGACGTCCGGATATTCTGAAATGGCGTATTGTTGAGTGTCAGACATAGGATGCTCCATTCTAAAAAAACGTAAAACGTGCACAGGCCACGAATTACGTTTTACGCTTTATGAATTACTCTCCTCCGGTCTTGAAATCACCGGATTCGACCTTCTTCTGGTCCTTGCGAAGTTTGGCAAAGGCGATCTCACGCACGGCCAGGGGGATCTTGTAGATCGTGCGCTCGGTGGTCAGGGCGAGCAGGTAGGCCACGGCGCACTTCTCCAGCACTTCCACATTGTGGACGGCGCGCTCCATGTCGTGACCGAATACCAGCGCTCCATGGTTCTGCATCATGAAGGCATTGTTGTGATTGCGGACACTCTTCTCGATCTTCCGGGCCAGCGCACCGGTGCCGGATGGGGCGTAGGGGATGATCTCGACCGCCCGGCCCAGGAAGCGCACCTGTTCGTCGAACAGGGCCGGGATGGGGGCCTTGATGAGCGTCAGGGCGCTGGTGTAGACCTGGTGGGTGTGGACGATGGCGTTCACATCGCCCCGCGCCCGGTAAATACCGGCGTGCATCCCGCTCTCGACCGAGGGCTTGAGATGGCCTGCGATGGGCTGCAGGTCGAGGCTCAGGATACAGACATCCTCAGGGGTCATTTTCATGTAATCGTAGTTGGAGGGGGTGATGGCGAGCGCGTCCTGCCCGGCAATGCGGACGGAGATGTTGCCGCCGGTGGCCATCAGGTATCCCTTCTCGACCAGTTTTTGCGCGGTCTCCACGATCAGTTTCTTTGCGGATTCATAGACTTCCATATGCACCTCAAAATCAATCTTTACGATGTAAAGATTATAGAATGTTATCTTGACGATGTCAAGATATGGAAGTAGGATTGCTCCCATGACAACGAAAAAGTACCATCACGGCGACCTGAAGAACGCCCTCATCCGGGCGGGTGTGGAACTGCTCTCCAAGGAAGGGGTGGCTGCTCTGAGCCTGCGCAAGGTGGCGCAGGAGGCCGGGGTCAGTCACGCTGCCCCCTACGCCCACTTCGCCGACAAGCAGGCCCTGATCGCGGCCATTTCCACCGAAGGCTACCGGATGCTGTTCGAGCAGTTGACCGCCGTCCGCACCCAGTATGCGGATGACCCCAAACGCCAGTTGATGGAAGCGGCCTGGGTTTACGTCCAGTTCGCGCAGACCGATCCGGCGCATTTCCGGGTGACATTCTCCAGCGCGGTGGAGCACGAGAAGGATTATCCGGCCCTGGTGGAAATGACGGAAAAAAGTTTCGGGGAAGTACTGAAGATCGTCGAAGCGTGCCAGGCTGCGGGTCTGCTGCGCAGCGGCCCGGCGGACGTGATGGCTGTCGGCGTGTGGAGCGCCGTCCACGGGTTCGCCGCGCTGTTGATCGACGGGCAGATCTCCCATACCGTGCTGGACCGGCTCACGGTCCGCGCCCTGCTCGAAGAGACCCTTTCCCAGTTCCTCCTGAAATAGCTTGCAATCTTTTGGGGGTTCCAGCGTATATCTTGTTGCCGGATATCCGGCTATTCTATGCACGGAGGAATTCCCATGTCCAAGCGTTCATCCATATCCATTCTGGCGGCTGTCGTCGTTCTTGCACTCATGACCGTCGCCTGCCGCGTTTCGGTTCCCGTTGGTTCCGAGACGCTCACACCTTCGGGTGTCATCCTTACCGAAACCCGTGACGTAAGCGGGTTCGACAGCGTTGACTTCAGCAGCATCGGCGAGGTGACCCTGATCCAGGGCGAGACCGAGAGCCTGGTCATCGAAGCGGACGACAACCTCATGCCTTACATCGAGGTCTCGGTCAGCGGCGACAAACTGACCATCGGCATGAAGGACAGCACCAATTTCAGTTTCGACGGCACCGAGCCGACCCTGCGCTTCACCCTGACGGTGAAGGACCTCTCCAGCCTGGAAGTTTCCGGCCTGGCGCGCGTGACCTGCGACTCGCTCTCTGCCAGCGACTTCTCCCTGGGCATCAGCGGTGGCGGTGATATCAATATCGATTCCCTGACGGCAGACAGCCTGTCGGTGGAACTGAGCGGCCTGGGTGATATCACCCTGTCGGGCCAGGTGACCGACCAGAAGGTCGAGATCAGCGGCGCGGGCAACTACAACGCCGGCGACCTGGAAAGCGCGACTACTTCCGTCGACCTGAGCGGTTTGGGCGATGCCACCCTGTGGGCCACCGAGAGCCTGGATGTGACCATCTCTGGCGCGGGCAGTGTCGATTATTACGGCAATCCGTCCATCTCGCAGAACGTCAGCGGCCTGGGTGACCTGAATCCGCTCGGCGAGCACTAACCACCCATGTTCTCTCGACAGCCCCGGTTTTGCCGGGGCTGTTTGATTCTTGTAAACCATTCCCGCGTAGGGGGCGGATCGCGATCCGCCCCCTACCAAGGGAAAATATCTGTGTCCATCTGTGTTTATCTGTGGTGAAAAGACAGCCCTGGTCAATACCGATGCTGTTTGATTTATAATTGCCCCACTCGAGGTGACCGATGAATCCATTCCTGGCAAAACTCCAATCCGGCAAGACCCTGGTGGCCGACGGCGCCACCGGCACCAACCTGCAGAAGATGGGCATCAAGCCCGGCACTCCGCCCGAGGAACTTGTCCTCGACCAGCCGGACCTGATCCTGAACCTGGAGCGCTCCTTCGTGGAGGCCGGTTCGGACTTGATCCTGACCTGCACCTTCGGCGGGACGCGCCTGCGCATGAAAGAATCGAAATACGTGGACCGCGTGGTCGAGATCAACCAGCGCGCCGTGGAGATCGCCCGCCAGGCCGCGGCGGGACGCGCCCTGATCGCCGGTTCGATCGGACCGGTGGGACAGGTGATGAAGCCCTATGGCCCGCTGACCGAGGAGGACGCCCTGGCGTCGTTCACAGAGCAGGCCAAAGCCCTGAGCGAGGGCGGTGTGGACCTGCTGGTCATCGAGACGATGTTCGCCCTCAACGAGACGGATGCGGCCTTCAAGGCGGCGCGTTCGGTCACGGACCTGCCGATCGTGGTCTCGTTCAGCTACGACCGCGGCGTGCGCACGATGATGGGCGTCAAACCGGCGGAGGTGGTGAAGCGTTACAGGGAGATGGGCGCGGTGCTGGTGGGTGCCAACTGTGGCACCACGCTGGAGAACATGGAGAAGATCCAGACGGAGTATGCCACCGCCGAGCCGGGCTTCCCGCTGTGGGCCAAACCGAATGCCGGGGTACCGCACCTGGAAGGCGATGTGACGGTCTTCGATGTGACGCCCGAGCAGATGGGCGAAGCGGCGAAGAAGTTCGTGGCCCTGGGCGCCCGTGTGGTGGGCGGCTGCTGCGGCAACACCCCCGAGCACGTGGCCGCCATCGCGAGAGCGGTGAAAAGAACAAAATAGGCATCCATGTTTTTGGGATGGGATGCAACAATGAAAATAAAGAGCTACATAATGGCCTTGGTTATTGCCATATTCTTGAATTCTTGTGTTTCAGAGAACAAGACATCCTTGGTAATGACACCTACATCTACACTTACGCCAACAGCAACACTTATAACGGCACAGGCAGATTGGTATCGGGCAAATTCATTAGTTGAATTCAATGATATGGCAGTATTACCCGATCAGGAAATGTGGGTGATTGGACAGCCTGGACTGTTAATTCACGGTAGGCTGACCTATAATGACGAGATGCCATATTATTCAGGCGATAATAATTTGCCTCGTCCTATGATCAGCGTTTCTTTTCTTTCCCCCAATGATGGCTGGTTAATTGCACTTCACGGTCAGGTTTTGCACTGGGATGGCCTTGAGTGGGATGTTAGTCTTCCTTATAACTCTTACGCCCTAGAACTAGTAGACATTGAATTCGCAAACACCAATCTTGGATGGGCAGTTGGTTGCATCGCGGCAAGTGGGGACTTTGCTGCAATCATGCAGTGGGATGGTATTTCTTGGCAAGATACTTCCCCCCCTCGTGACATGGCATTTCAATATTGTCTCACGGATATTGATGTTATATCTGAAACAGATGCTTGGATAATTGCACATGGTCATCAAAAATCGATGTTATTGCATTGGGATGGTTCATGTTGGAATGAAATTCCATTGCCGGATGAAATAAAAAACAAAAACAGTTTTTCTGTAAGTGCAACTAATCCATCGAATGTTTGGCTTTTAGGAGATGGTATGCTTCCAAACTCCTCAATTTCACACTGGAATGGTTTGGCTTGGGAAACCACAGATTTGCAAGTTAATTACGCAGGTTCAGGTAATCCAGCTATTTTAGCGCTCTCTCCCAATGATGTTTGGGTAGGCGGAAGCGCTCTTTTTCACTGGAATGGATACGAATGGGATAATGTTGACTACGATATAACAAATGGTTATATCGTTGATATTGAAGTAGATCCTGATGGGGAAGTGTGGGCATTAACTGCGACGGGAGTAATCCTGAACTTAACACGATAGAAATTCTGATGCCCAAAGAATTTTATTTTCCCACTCCGGGGATGCGAGATAAACCCCCTCCGACCTTCGGCCACCTATTCCTTCAGAGCATTCGTCCCCCAAATTGGACAGGAGAATTAGAGTTATTATTGCGATCGCATCCCGTCCAATTTGGGGGAGGCCGGGCGGGGGTTCATCCGCGTGGGACGCTCCTGCGTCCCGCCCGCGAAAGAGAATAGATCTCGTTTAAAACGTGCTTTATTATCTTTGTAAACGAGACCTATCTGGTTTTTATAGCGCCCTGTCCCCCGCGCAGTATGCGGAGCGTTGTCATAAAAGAACCCTTGCGAAGGTTCCAGAACCTTCGCAAGGGTTTTCTGTGTCCAATCAGGGGCTAAATCTCTTTCC
>CAZRCR010000081.1:0-7169 GCA_964598615.1 uncultured Anaerolinea sp. | reverse complement strand
GCAAAGTCTGGGGGGAAAATGGCTCACGCGGGGAACCGCGGTTCCATCACGTTTCAACGGATGAAGTCTATGGCTCACTGGAACCAGACGCTCCGCCCGCACCTGAAACTGCCCCCTACCTGCCCAACTCACCCTATGCCGCATCCAAGGCGGGAAGCGACCACCTTGCCCGGGCCTATTTTCACACGTACGGTCTCCCGGTGACCATCAGCAACTGCTCGAACAACTATGGCCCGTACCAATTCCCCGAGAAATTGATCCCCCTGATCATCCTGAACGCCCTGCATGGCAAGCCGTTGCCTGTCTACGGGGATGGGCAGCAAGTGCGGGACTGGCTCTACGTGGAGGATCACTGCGCTGCCATCCTGCGTATACTGGAAGCAGGAAAAACCGGCCACACCTATAATATCGGCGGAGGAAATCAACCGCCCAATCTGGACCTGGTTCTGCAAATCTGCAGCCTGCTGGACGAATACCATCCCGCCGGAGCGCCGCATGACCGGCTGGTTACTCATGTGGAAGATCGTCCCGGCCACGACCGCCGCTACGCGCTGGACACCACTTCCATCCGTGAAGAGTTGGGGTGGGAACCGGAATACAGTCTGAACAAGGGATTACGTCTCACCGTGAACTGGTACCTGCATCACCAGGAATGGCTGGACGCGATCAGTCATCTACACCAACGCGAAAGAGGGAACTGCCCATGAAAGGAATTCTTCTGGCCGGAGGCAAAGGCACACGCTTGTACCCAATGACCCTGGGCGTCAGCAAACAAATGCTTCCTGTGTACGACAAGCCGATGTTGTATTATCCGATTTCCTTGTTGATGCTGGCGGGGATACGCCAAATCCTGATCATTTCCACCCCTGAAGACCTTCCCGCAATCCGGAGGCTTCTGGGAACCGGCGAAAAATGGGGTGTCCACTTTGAATATGCCGAACAGGCCACACCGCGGGGACTTGCAGACGCCCTGCTCATCGGGCGGGAATTTGCCGAAGGGAAGCCGGTCTGTTTGATACTTGGTGACAACCTGTTCTTCGGCACCGGCCTTTGGGACCAGTTACGCGAATCCGCCAAATTGGAACACGGGGCATTGATCTTTGCCTATCCGGTCCGCAATCCCAGCCAGTATGGCGTGATCGAATTCGATCGCTCCCGGCAAGTACTCTCTCTGGAAGAAAAACCACGCCGCCCGCAGTCGCATTTTGCCGTGCCCGGATTGTATTTCTATGACGGGCAGGCTGCAGATATTGCTGCCAGTCTCAAGCCGTCTGTACACGGGGAGTTGGAGATCACGGATGTAAATCGTATTTACCTGGAACGCGGGCAACTGACCATGCAGCCTCTGGGACGCGGTATTGCCTGGCTGGATGCGGGCACTCCGGAAATGCTGCTGCAAGCCGCCAACTTCGTCCAGGCAGTGGAGGAGCGGCAGGGGCTGATGATCGGGTGCCCTGAAGAAGTGGCTTTCCGGATGGGATTTATCGGCCGGGAGGAACTGCACCGCCTGGCAAAGAAATTGCGATATAACCGTTATGGGGAATACCTGCTGCGCCTGCTCGAAGAAAAAATATAACCGAAAATTACGGCATCTTGTTCAAAAAAAACTGCAGTTCGCGGCAGACCATCTCCACAGAAGACTCGTCCAGTTCGGGATAGAGCGGCAGGCTGAGAACTTCCTGCGCGGCTTTCTCGGTTTCCGGCAAGCTGCCGGGAGCGTAACCCAGGTCTGCATAAGCAGGCTGGAGATGGATGGGAACCGGGTAGTGAATCCCCGTATGGATGCCGCGTTCTGACAGGAACGCGCGTAGTTCATCCCGCCACGGGACACGAATCACGTACTGGTGATAGACCGGGAAACTGTTAGCCGGTTCGGGCGGCAGGGTCAGTCCGCTCCCGGCCAGCAAACGGTTATACAGGTGGGCCAGATCGCGACGCCGGGAATTCCATTCATCCAGATATTTCGACTTGACACGCAGCACAGCGGCCTGCAGATCATCGAGGCGGGTGTTCAGTCCCTTCATCTGGCTGACACGCCGTTCATCCCAGCCGTACTGCCGCAGGGAACGGACACGTTCCGCCACGGACGGGTCGCTCGTCAACACCGCGCCGCCATCGCCATAAGCCCCCAGGTTCTTGGTGGGGTAGAAACTGAAAGCTGCCGCTTTGCCCCACGATCCGACCGCTTGACCGCGATATGTTGCCCCGTGGGCCTGGGCGCAATCTTCCACAACAACCAGGTCATGCTGGCGGGCAATCTCCAACAGCGGTTCCATATCCGCAGGACAGCCGTACAGATGGACAGGAACGATAGCACGCGTACGCGGCGTCACGGACCGGGAAACGGTTTCCGGGTCGAGAGTAAAGCGGCACGGGTCGATGTCAACCAGCGAGGGCCGCGCCCCTGTCAGTTCGATGGCAGCCACGGTCGCCACAGCGGTATGGGAAACAGTGAGCACTTCGTCGCCTGGGCCAACGCCGCAGGCCAAGAGGGCCAGTTGCAACGCCGCCGTACCCGAATTGACACCCACCGCATCCGTTACACCGCAATAGGATGCAAACTCCTGCTCAAAGGCGGTCACTTCTTCGCCAAGGATAAAGTTGCCGCGTTCGAGGACGCGCCGGATGGCATTGTCGATCCCGGGCTGGAGATGATGATACTGGGCTTGCAGGTCGATGACAGGAATATTCATGGGTTCACCAATAGAAGGCTTTATTCGCGCGGTAATAGTCCAGCGTACGCGTCAAACCTTCATCCAATCGCACGGTTGGGCGCCAGCCAAGCTGGGATTGGATTTTGCTGTAATCGCCTGCATAATCGCCGATATCGATCTGCTGACGATTGGGAGGGAATTCCACCAGACGATATTCCCCACTGCCGTGCAAGGCGATCATGCGGCGGGCCAGTTCGAGCAGGCTGACGGGTTCGTCCCCACCCAGATTGTAGACCTGACCCACGGTCCGGGTTGTAGCGGCACACAACAGGAGAGCATCCGCCACATCATCTACGTAGTTGAAATCGCGCACCTGCTCCCCATCGCCATATACTTCGATAGGCAGACCTTCGAGCAGACAATGGAACCACCAGCCGATAAAGGTCAAGCGTGCATCCTTGACACGCATACGCGGCCCATAAACATTGGTCAGGCGCAGGACAGTGGTTTGCAAGCCATAAACCTGCGCCGCAACGAGGTGGTACATCGTTCCGGCCAGTTTGCTGACCCCATTGTAATCGAGCGGAGCAAGCGGATGGGTTTCATCCACCGGCAGGGACTGAGGACGTCCGTAAACCTGACGGGTGCCGGTATAAACGATGCGGATGCGCGGGTTGTTTTTGCGGCACAGTTCCAGGGTTCGGAGGGATGCAACCGTATTGATGGACAGGTCCGTTTCAGGATCCTGCATACTCCCCGTATGGCTGCCTTGCCCGGCCAGATTGAAGAGATAATCCTGCCCATCGAGCAGGGCACTGATGAGAGCTTCGTCGCGCATATCCCCGGTAACAATCCGCACACGCCCTTCCTCGCCATGCAAGTTGAACAGATTTCCCCCCAATTCAGGCACCAAGTTATCGATCACGCACACCTGCGCACCCAGCCTCGCCAGCCGCCGCGCCAGGTTGCTTCCGATGAAGCCCAGGCCGCCGGTCACGAGGACATGTTTGCCACGATACACTCCATCAGGTTCGGCGTTCACGGTTCCCTTTCTGCAAATGGTCTTTCCGTACCACGAGTTTCCACCACAACTGCGCCAGGTGGCGCGCAGTGCGAATGAGCCGCCGCACATTGAAGAACTGCGAAACGCCATACTGCCGGGAATAGTGGTGCACCGGCACTTCGGCGAAAACGTAACCCTGATCCTGGAACTTCTTGACCATCTCCAGACAGATGCTCCCGGTGGAGCTTTCGAGCGGCACTTCGTCGAACAGCCTGCGGCGGATGAGACGGAAATCACAGTCCACATCCCGCAGTTTAAAGCCAAAGGTAAACTTGACGAGATAGTGATACACACGCCCGATGACAATGCGATGCAGCGGGTCATGGCGGTGGATCTTGTAACCGTTGACCACATCCACACCGGGGCGCAGGGCAGCAACCAACGCGACCAGTTCGAGCGGGTTGTACTGGGCATCGCCATCGGTGTAGAAAACCCATTCCTTGGATGCCGCGGCAAACCCGGCGCGCAGCGCGGACCCGTAACCCCGGTTCGCCGGATGATGGATGACGCGCAACTCCGGAATGCGTTGGGCCAATTCGTCGAGCACCACAGCAGTATAGTCACGGCTGCCATCGTCCACCACGATGACTTCGTAATCATCGGTGACCTGTCGCAGGGCCAGGACGGACGTCAGCACCATGCTGGGGATCGTTCCGCCGTCATTGTAAGCCGGGAAAACGGCGCTGATCGAGGGGAGACGGGGAATGGTCATCCGGTCTGCCTCCCCACAGCAAAGACACTCAGTCCATAAGGCAGGAGGCCGCGTTTCACCAGCGGAGCTTCGCAGGCCAGCAACCAGGCCAGCAGGTTGTTCAACGAGCCGGGATCAAGAAGCAGATCAGATTGGAGAGTTTTGCAAGGAAACATGCGTTCCGAAACCCTTTTGATGAGTGCAATGGGGAACAGCACGGTATTGGCATACGAGACAAGTTCCACTGTCAGGCCGCCCGCTGCAAGCAAACGTTTGACGCGTGAAACTGTGTAACGCCGGGCGGTATGGATGACTCGGTCATGGCTGCCGCGCAGCCAATCGTAAGCCGGGAGGCGCAGGAGCAAACGTCCGCCGGGGGCAAGAACACGCGCCAGTTCCCGGATTGCCGAGGCGTCGTCGGTCACGGCAGCATGGTAGAGCACATCGAAACTGGCAACCAGGTCGAAGGTCCGCGCCGGGAAAGGCAGGTGTAGCACGGAGGCTTGCAGGAGGCGGTCAGCGCCTCGTTGCAGGCTGAACGATAGGGCCAGCGGAGAGATGTCGCAACCTGTGACAGACCCGTATTCAGCCAGATACGTGGTCATGGCCGCGCCGGTACCGCAGCCGGCATCGAGAATACGCAGCCCATTCCCGGGAAAATACCAACGGCGGAGCAGGCTCCTTGTAATAGACGCCATGCCGCGGTACCACCAGTGATGGAGTTCGGTTTGGTAGATCGTCCGGTATTCGCTCGGGTCCAAGTTACATCAGGGAGCCTGATAGATCAACATGACGGGCGATTTGCAATCGTAATGATATTCCAGATTGCCGGGATGTTCGACCGTCCAGGTTTTGAGTTCCTCGAGACGGTCCGGGGATGCAATGACGATATCCCCGGAACTCAAGGTCAACGTATCCAGTCCATCCGGCACATTGGTAACGGGCCGATTCTGGCTGAGGAACAGAGCAGAGCCATGCGAACCGTAGAAATAATTGGCATCACTCAGCAGGTAGATGTCGATCTGCGGATCGGTGACCGTTCCGGCATACACACCCAGGTACGAAGCAAACCGGCCCGGTTTGTCATCCCCATAGAGGCAATGGCCAATGAAATCATCGAAATAGGACCAGACGTTGAAGATCAGCAAACTGAACAATGTGACGCTGGCAATGGCGGCATAGGCCCGGGGAGCTTTTTCCCATCCCAGGCCGATGATCTCCAGAATGAAATCGAGACCGATGGCGGCCATGATAAAGGCAGCCGGCAAGGCGATCAACATACGATAGGAATCGGCTGAGGGAGGAATGGCGAACAGGCCAACGGAGAGGGTGAAACCCCAGAAGTAGCCATTCAGAAGCAGCGACCCGGGCGTCTGTTTGCGCAAAAGCACGACCACCAGGCCAATCAAGAACAACATGGCTGCAATGAGACTCAGCATCGGGATGGATGAACCGTAGAAATCGAGCGCGGGGTAATAGATGAGCGCCAGGAAAGCATGGATCACGCGTTCGGCCAACAATTGGATCGCACTCTTTCCGGTGTTGGTCATCGTCAGTTGGAGCCAGCCGGATTGGAAGGTTCCGTCGCGGCTGAGGCGCTCTACGAAAAGAACAGGCCGTTGGAAAATATAGACCGCCTCGGGAATGAGCATCAAGCCCAGGCCGCCCCAGAAAGCCAGCACCTGCCGCCAGGCCGGTTTCAACCAGGTTCGGAAGACCAGGAAAGCAATCACAATAAAGATCAACGCCAGCGCGGTGACAAGTTGCGACGTCAGGTAGATGCTGAAATGGATGCCCAGCAGCACCCCCGCCAGGGCTGTGCGCCAGGATTTGCGTTGGTCGATGCCGGAAAGCAGGAAATACAATTCCAGCGGCACAAGCCAGGTGGCATGGATGTATCCAACCGCCGCTGTGCGGCTGAAGTGCATGTGTGTGTGCGAGAAAGCCATCAGGGCCGCAGACACCAGGGCCACACGCGGACCGGCGATCTTGCGCGCCAGAAGATAGATGGCCGGGATGGCCAGGACGCCGCCGATAGCCGGGAGCAGGCGCAAAGCAAAGGGGGTTGGCCCAAAGATCTTGAAGCAGAAGTCGATGGCTTGCAGGTAGAGAGCACCGAAGTTCTCCCACAGGGCAAACGGGTTGGTCAGTTCCCCGGCGTTGGTCAGTTGCGCCGTCAAACCCATGCGACCTTCGTCCCCGTTCAACACAGCGGGAGCCAGCCCGAGTTTATAGAAACGCAGAACCGCTCCCAGAAGGATCACAACACCCAGCCAGATCAATTCTTTTTTATGGGTCGTGAACAAAGCGCGCCACTTTTCGCCAGAGAGCAGACCCGGTTGGAAGGCAGCCAGGTAACCGGTCCCGGCCGCCAGCCAGAAGGTAAGGACCGGAATATAGTTGACGCGCGCACTTTTCCCGAATGCCACCATGGTGACCGCCGCCAGCACAGACAGTAAAACCGACAGCGTGATCCAGCCTGCTTTGGCCGGAACCGAGAAGCGGGTCGATAAAGCCTGGGCTTTCTTGCCAGGCTTGATCAGCAGACTGACCACGAACAGCAGGATGCCAAGTCCCACGACCCAGATATACTTCGGAAACACGCGGTCCGGACTGACCGGTACAGAGTACAGTTCGATCATTCCCAAGAGTACGAGGAAAACAGAAACGAGCGCCAGAATACGACGGGGTTTGAGTTTGTCATCGTTAGGGGTGAGATCTGCCATTTATTTTCTCCATGTCTGCAAAAAAGGGGGAACAA
>CAZRCR010000080.1:0-7178 GCA_964598615.1 uncultured Anaerolinea sp. | reverse complement strand
TTCTTATTATCTAGTCCCCAAGAACGGTAAAAGGGCTGGGCACTTGGTACTTCATCAAGTGACGGCATAGCCGATAATTTTCGCTTGGTAAAGCTGACGGCAAAAAGATTTAGAAAGAAATCCATAATGCCCCTTCTATACTGCCATAAAAGTATGGCTGTTGAAAAATATAAAAAATTCTTAACTAAATCTCCTATTAGTAGATTTTGCGAATCAGAAAGTATTGGGGTAATATCTGGCAATTCAAAACGAGAATATGTGTATACACCAATCATTGATACAAAAGTGACAACAGAAATATTGAAAAACCACGAACTTACATATCGTATCCGATTATTCATTCACCACATCCCCGCTCATACCGCCATGCTTTTCCACGAGGCGGATGTTCTGGATTCTCATCGTCGTTTCAGCGGCCTTGGCCATATCGTAGACCGTCAGCGCGGCCACCGAGACGGCGGTCAGGGCTTCCATCTCCACGCCGGTCTTGCCGGTGGTTTTGACCGCGGCGGTGATGACCACGCCCGGAAGGGACTCCTCCAGGGTCAGGGTAACATCCACATGTGTCAGAGGCAGGGGGTGACAGAGGGGCATCAGGTCCGAGGTTCGCTTGGCGGCGGCGATCCCGGCGATCTGTGCCACGGTCAGCACATCCCCCTTTTTCAGCGTCCCGGCACGGATCAGGGCGAGCGTCCCGGGTTTCATCACTACCTCGCCCTTCGCCACGGCGCTGCGCTCGGTCTCCGGCTTGGCGCCCACGTCCACCATGCGGACGCGGCCGCTCTTATCGAGATGGGTCAGTTCGCTCATGGGCAAATTATACCGTAGGGACGCCGGGGCGGATTATGGTTATAATACCGGTATGGACTTCTTTTTCGTCGACCCGGACGTGAAGCGACTGCCACCCGCAGAGACGCGCCTGACCGACCTGCGCGCCGAGCCCTACCCGGACGGACACCGTATCCGTATCGGGCTGGACCTGACACCCTTCCAGCAGCGCCCCATGATCGAGATCACGCTGACCGACTCCTTCGGCGCACCGAGCGGCAATACCAGCATCGTGGAACCGGTGGGCTGGAAGTTGGAACTGACCCTGCACATCCGCAAACTGACCAGGACCGCCGGAACCTACACCCTGACCGCCGCTCTGTCCTACCCCGATCTGGGCGAAGTGGACCGCCGCGAGATCACCGTCGAAGTACCCTCCCCTGTCAAATAACATGACCCGTCTCCCCGTCAAACCCCGCGCCGCCTGCCTGACCCTGATCCTGTTCGCCCTGGCAGCCTGCGTCCCTCTGCCCACCCCCACACCGGAGCCGCCCACGGCCACGCTCTCGCCCACGGCTACCGTCTCCCCCACCAACGCCCCGACACAGACCCCCTACGTCATTACCGCCACATCAGAAACCGTGGAGACCACGGACACGTCGCAGGGTGTGTACTTCCTGTCATTGGCCGAAAACGGGCGCTATCACCTGTTCGCCTATTCTCCGCAAAGCCTGGCTTTCACCCGGCTCACCAACGATGCCTGGGACGATATCACCCCGGCACTCAGCCCGGACGGCAACTGGCTGGCCTATGCCTCCCGCCGCAATGGATATTGGGACCTGTACCTGCTCGAAATGACATCGGGCGGGGTCTTGCGTCTGACCGACACCCCTGAATACGATGCGGCCCCATCCTGGTCGCCCGATGGCGCTTACCTTGCCTACGAAAGTTACGTGGACGGCAACCTGGAGATATTCCTTGTCTCCACCACCGACCGCACCCAGGCCCCCATCCGCCTGACCCAGAACGCGGCACTGGATGCCTCCCCGTCCTGGTCGCCGCTGGGACGCCAGATCGCCTTCGTTTCGAACCGTTCGGGCGAGCCCGAGATCTGGATCGCTGACCTGGACCGCGGCGGGGACGAACGCTTCATCAACATCAGCCAGAACGCCGGCACCGCCGAAAGCCACCCGGTCTGGTCGCCGGACGGCAGTCAACTGGCCTGGGCGGCCAGCGATCCGGCCACCGGTCTAACCGGCATTTATATCTGGGATGCGCGTACGCCCGCCGCCCCGGCGCGCTGGGCCGGTTCGGGAGATTGGCCGGTGTGGACGGACAATTCCCGCGTGGGCACGCGTCTCTCTGCCCCCAATGACGCATTCCTGACCGGCTTCGACGCCGCCAGCGGAGCGCTGTCCCTGCCGCCGGTACAGTTGACGGGTCCGCTGAATGGACTTTCGTTCGGCACCACATCCCAGTCGCTGCCGGGCGTTTTCCAGGCTGCCGCGCAGGCCGCGCCCGAAGCGCCTTACACCATCGTACTCGACCCCGACCCCAACGTCCCTGCCGGGCGCGCCTCGCTCGTGGAGTTGACGGGCGTCACCGCCCCCTATCCGCAGTTGCACGATGCCACCAACGAAGCTTTCCAGGCCTTGCGCACGCAGACCGCCGCGCTGGTAGGCTGGGACGCGCTGGGCAATCTCGAAAATGCCTACGTACCGCTGACCGCCACGCTCGATCCCGGTCTGGGCACGGACTGGCTCTATGCCGGGCGCGCCTTCACGCTCAACCCGGCCCTGATCCAGGCCGGATACATGGCCGTGGTCCGGGAAGATTTCGGACAGTTGACCTACTGGCGCATCTACCTGCGGACCGCCGCCCAGGATGGCTCGCAGGGAGCGCCGCTCACCAGTCCGCCCTGGGATTTCAGCGCCCGCACTGGCAGTTCCTCGGCCTACGAGAACGGCGGGGAGTTGAGCGCCTCCATCCCGCAAGGATACTGGTTCGATTTGACCGCCCTTGGCCAACAGTATGACTGGACACGCCCGCAAGCCCTGACCACTTGGCGCACGTACTACGCCGGCGCGCACTTCAACGAACTGGCCTTCACCCAGGGTATCGACTGGGAAACCGCCATGCTGCAACTCTACCCGCCCGAAGTGCTCATCACTCCCACGGTGGTCATCCCGCCCACCCGCACTCCCACGCGGACCCCGCTCTGGTACCGTTCCCCTACGCCCACGCGCACTCCCACACCGCGCCCGACCAACACGCCATGAAGTCCACCCGTCCGCTCGCGCTGGCGTTCCTCTTCCTGCTGACGGCCTGCGCCCCGGCGACCGTGGAGGTCAGCACGCCGGTCTCCACGCCAACGCAGGAAAGTCCCGCGGCCGTTACCGTCTCATCGACACCGGATGTGCTAATCGTCGAACCGACCAGCACCCAGGTCCCGCAGCCGACCGATACCCTGCTGACCCTGCCCACAGCCACCGTCGGGGCGATCCAGCTCTTCTTCCCCACCGTCATCCCGGAGGAAGGGGCAGAATACCGTCCGCCGCTCTATCCCGTGCCCTGGGCGCTTTCCCCGTACGACCATTTCTATTTCGCCCGCCCCATCGCCGCCACGTATCCGGCTGCCACCGATACCGGTTACCTCTACGGCGGTCTGTACTTCGGGCCGGAAAATGCCCACTCCGGCATCGATCTGCCCGCCCCGCGCAGTGCGGAAGTGCTGGCCGCCGGGCCCGGCACCGTGGTCTGGGCCGGGGTGGGACTGTATTCCGGCTGGGCCGAGAACACGCAGGACCCGTATGGTCTGGCCGTGGCCATCCGCCATGATTTCGGCTACCAGAACGAACCGCTCTACACCATCTACGCCCACATGGACGAGATCGACGTGGTGGTGGGTCAGTGGGTCGCCACCGGCGACGTGCTCGGCAACGTGGGCGACACCGGCCTGACGACCGGCCCGCACCTGCATTTCGAAGTGCGCCTGGGCGAGAACGATTTCTGGAAAACCCGCAACCCCGACCTGTGGATCGCCCCCCCGCAGGGATATGGTGTGCTGGCCGGGCGGGTGATGAAGACCGACGGCAAACCGATGGAATCATCGCTGGTCATCATTCAGTCACTGGTCACCCAGGAATTCTACAACATCAAGACCTACGCCCCATTGACCGTCAACAGCGACGCGTATTACCATGAAAACCTCGTTCTCGGCGACCTGCCTGCCGGACAATACGAGATCAACATCCCCTACGGGGCGCTGAACCGCAAGGTGATCGTGGAGATCCGCCCGGGACAGGTCACGTACTTCACCTTCCAGGGGTATCACGGCTTCGACCTGAGCGCTCCGCCCACGCCAACCCCTTGACGTATCGAACATCTGTGCTATACTCCATCCGAATTCACGGAATAAGAAACTAAACGAAAGAGGAAACTATGCCCCGTAAATCAACCGAATCTTCTTCAAGCGCATCGATGGACGAAGGCCGCCGCGCAATGCTCGACAAGGCCGTTGGCGACATCGTCAAGCGCTATGGCGATGGCTCGATCATGCGCCTGGGCGAAGCGCAGAAAATGGTCGTGGATGCCATCCCCACCGGGTCGCTCTCGCTTGACCTGGCCCTGGGTGTGGGCGGCATCCCGCGCGGTCGCATCACCGAGATCTATGGTCCGGAATCGTCCGGCAAGACCACCCTGTGCCAGCACATTGTAGCTGAAGTGCAAAAACTCGGCGGCACCGCCGCCTATGTGGATATGGAACACGCCCTCGACCCTGCCTACGCTGCCAAGTGCGGCGTGGATATCGACAACCTGCTCGTGTCCCAGCCCGATACCGGTGAACAGGCCCTGGAAATCACCGAAACGCTCGTCCGCTCCGGTGCGGTGGATCTGGTGGTAATCGACTCGGTCGCCGCCCTGGTACCCCAGTCCGAAATCGAAGGCGACATGGGCGACGCCCAAATGGGCGCCATGGCCCGCCTGATGAGCCAGGCCCTGCGCAAGCTCTCCGGCGCCATCAACCAGACCAAGACCGCTGTCATCTTCACCAACCAGTTGCGCATGAAGATCGGCGTCATGTTCGGCAACCCCGAAACGACCACCGGCGGCAACGCCCTCAAGTTCTACGCTTCGGTGCGTCTCGACGTGCGCCGCATCCAGTCCATCAAGGTGGGCGCGGACATTGTCGGCAACCGCACGCGTGTGCGCGTGGTCAAGAATAAGGTCGCCCCGCCCTTCCGCACCGCCGAATTCGATATCATGTACAACGAAGGCATCAGCAAGGTCGGCGACCTGATCGACCTCGCCACCCAGCTCGGCATCGTGGACAAGCGCGGTGCGTTCTTCTCCTACGGCGAAGTGCGCATCGGCCAGGGCCGCGAGAACTCCAAAGAGTTCCTGCGCCAGAACCCCGACCTCACCGCCGAGATCGAGACCGTCATCCGCCAGAAAGCCGCCGGCGGCGATGTGGCCCTGCCGCTTGCCATGGGCGGGGAAGACAGCGATGACGACGCGGGCGAAGAATAACGGTCAGTGATCAACTGTCAGTAATCAGTGAGTAAAGAGAAGATGGACACGCGACGGATTTCCTCTCTGGCTGTGTCCATCTTTTTGATTCTGGGGCTGGCCGCTTGCGGGTCCGTTCCCGGCAGGACCCCGGACCTGCCCGCCGCGACCCTGGCTTTATCCAGTCCCACACCGCTGGCATCCGCCACCCCGTCGGCGCTCCCGTCCGATACGCCGCTGGCAGCCCTGCCCACGGCCACGCTGGACTGCACCAACAACCTGCTGTTCATCTTCGATGTGACCATCCCCGACGGGACCGTCGTCGCTCCCGGCACGCTGCTGGACAAGCAATGGCTCGTCCAGAACGCCGGTTCCTGCAACTGGGACGAGCGCTACCGCCTGCGCCTGATCGATGGCAATGCGCTTGGCGCCGGGGAACAGAGCCTCTACCCGGCGCTGGCGGGGGCGCAGGTGACCCTGCGCATCGAATTTACCGCTCCTGCCGAAGCCGGGGACTATGTCAGCGAGTGGCAGGCCTTCGATCCCGAAGGCAACCCGTTTGGCGATTCATTCTTTATCAAGATCAGTGTTCAACCCTGATCCACAGGGACACGCGCGCGCGTGTCCCTGCATGATTCGAAAAGGAGAAACCCATGCCCGCAGCCGCCCAACCCGCGAAGTATGTCCATTTTTCCGACAAGATGACCGAGTCCCTGATGAACATCAACAAGGTCATCCAGGACAACAAAGCCACGCTCGATTCCATCCAGGATATGGCCGTCGAACTGACCCGCGCCATCCGCTCCCTGGAAGCCGCCGCCATCAAGTACATCAAGATGGCCGATGACATCCTGGAGAACATCGTCCCGATCATGAAGAGCCTGCCCATCGTGCCCGACAAGATCACCGACATTGCCGAGGACGCGCTGGCCTTCGCCAAGAAGATCGCCGCCGCCTGTGAAATGGCCGAGAAGGTGCTCCCCGGTGTGGAAGCCGGCCTGACCACCGCCGACATGGTCAAGCTCAAGACATCCACCGGCGACGTGCAGAAGTTGACCAAGTCCCTGCAGGCCTTGATGCCCGCCACGACCGCCAAACCGGCGAAAAAGTAGAATGGCAGCCTTTACCGTCCGCCCGTTGGAGCCCGCCGACCGCGACTGGGTCCGGCAGAAGATCGTCGAATCGTGGGAAGCGGAAGTCGTGGTGTCCCACGGCGAACTCTTCCGCCCGGCCAACCTGCCCGGTTTTGCCGCCTGTGCGGGCGGGAAACCCATCGGGCTGTTGACCTATCACGTCAGCGGCGCGGAGTGCGAGATCGTCACACTCGATTCCTGGTGCGAAGGGGTTGGGGCGGGCACCGCCCTGATCGAAGCCGCGGCCCAGGCTGCCCGTCGGGCCGGGTGCGGGCGGTTGTTCCTGGTCACCACCAACAACAACCTGCATGCCCTGCATTTCTACCAAAAACGCGGTTTCGTCATCGCCGGCATCCGCGTCAATGCGCTGGCCGAAAGCCGCAAGCTCAAACCCGAGATCCCTCTGATGGATGAAGACGGACTGCCCATCCGGGATGAGATCGAACTGGAAATGAGTTTGAAGTGATTCAAGCCAAGGTTAAATCAGTTCTTTAGATAAAGGATAAGAGAGGTAAAAATGGCTACGATCCGCGAAGGGAAGAAACCCGTCCTGATGGTCCTGGACGTGCAAGTTGGCGTGATGCAATCCTCCTGGGACTCGCCCCGCATTATCCAGAATATTTCCGCCGCAGTGGACAAAGCCCGCCGTCAGGGCGTACCCGTGATCTGGGTTCAGCACGCGGACCAGGAACTGCCCTACGGCAGCCCGGAGTGGCAGATCGTGCCCGAGCTGGTGCCTGCCGAGGGTGAAGTGCGTATTTATAAGGA
>CAZRCR010000079.1:0-7196 GCA_964598615.1 uncultured Anaerolinea sp. | reverse complement strand
GGCGGCGGAGCCGGAGCGTGGATGTGGCGGCCGGTCAGCGAACGAGTGCTGGACTACCACTGCATCGCTCCCGACCAGCCCGAACACGGCGGCAGCCGTGATATCCAACCCTTCAGCATAGCGTTGGCAGCGGAAAAGACTGCCGAGTTGATCCGCGCCGAAGCGCATGGTGGCAAAGCTGTAGTAGTGGGACTCTCCGAAGGGGCGCAGATCGCTGTCCAGTTGCTGGCGGATGCGCCGGAAGTGGTGGAGAAAGCCGTCATCTCGAGTGCTCTACTGCGACCGATTCCCGGCCTGGGCTGGGTCAACTCCCCGGCGCTGCTGGGCGGGTCGTACCGCCTGTCCATCCCGCCCTTCCGCAACGTGGACTGGTGGATCCGCCTGAATATGAAATATTCAGCGGGCATTCCCGACGCCTTCTTCCTGCAGTTCAAGGCCGACTTCCAGGCCATGACCGAGGGCGAGTTCGTCAACCTGATGATCGCCAACCAGACCTTCCGCCTGCCCACCGGGTTGGACAAGGCGACCGCCCCTGCGTTGGTGTTGGCTGGAGCAAAAGAGTACGCCGCCATGAAGCAGTCGGTGCGGGACCTGGTCGCTGCGCTGCCCAACGCTCGCGGCGGACTGGTGGACCTCGGTCCGCAGTCCACGCTGGCGAGCCAGCACAACTGGGCGCTGACCGCTCCTGAGTCGTTCGCGGCCACCGTCCGGGCCTGGGTCGAAGGGACGGCACTGCCGTCGGTCGTGAAAGGATTGGACGCCTAAATGTCGGTCCGCTACGCCATCCTCGGTCTGCTGGCACAGAAACCCCGCCACGGGTACGAACTCCGGGCGGCATTCGAGGCTGTCGTGGGCGGGGACGAGAATTGGGATGTCAAACCGGCCCAGATCTACACCACGCTCGAGCGGCTGGAAGAAGCCGGTCTGGTGGAGCGCGCGTCCGACCTGGGCGAAGGGGATGAACCTTCCCGGCGCGTGTACGCAGTCACCGGGTCCGGGCGGGAGGCGTTGAAAGAGTGGTTCGCCAACGGCGTCACACCGGAACACCAGAGGGACGAGTTCTTTGTCAAGCTGATGATCGCCCTCACCAGCGGCGGCGCCGACCCGGAGCGTGTCATCCAGATCCAGCGTTCGCACCTGTACCAGGAATTGCACGGCGCTACGGCGTTACGGGACAGTTACGATAAAAAGACTGCCCTGGCGCAGATCCTGTTGCTGGATAAGGCCATCATGCACTTGGAAGCTGACCTGCGCTGGTTGGATATGACTGAAATGCGGCTGGAAGATGTGAAAGAACAGCCGTTGCCTGAACCGGATATCCGTCGACGGGGACGGCCAAAGAAAGCAGAGTGAACATGGAACTAAGTGAAAATATCCTCGAACGGAATAATTGCAAGATTCATTATTGGGCTGGTGGCAAAACGGATGCACCCCTGGTGGTCTTCAGCCACGGCGCGACCATCGACCACCACGAGTGGGATGCCACCCTGCCCCTGGTCGTTAACGTCGGGTTCCGGGTGCTGATTTGGGACCTGCGCGGCCACGGACTTTCCCGCCCGGCGCGCTTCGACCTGGTCGAAGCGGTGGATGACCTGCTGGCTTTGTTGGACCGGTTACAGGTCCGCGAAGCGACGCTGGTGGGCCACTCGATGGGCGGAAACCTGCATCAGGAGTTTACCTACCGCCATCCAGAGAGGGTCAAAGCGTTGGTCATGCTCGACTGTACTTGGAACTTCATGCAGTTGAGCAAGTCGGACCGGTTCTGGCTCAAGACTGCCGAGCCGATCTTCAAACTTTATCCTTACAAAACCCTGATCGACCAGTCCGTAGCGGCCAGCGCCATCTCGAAGGATGGACAAGCGCTCCTGCGCAAGGGCATGCAACAGTTGCCCAAGGAAGAGTTCGTGTACATTCTCCTGAATGCCACCCAGTGTCTGCGTTACGAACCGGATTACAGGATCGGCAAACCGCTTCTGTTGTTAATGGCTGAGAAGGAAGCCACCGGCAATATCAAAACAGCCATGCCGCAGTGGGCCAGGCACGAGGGTGTGGAGCTGGTGGTCATCCCCAATGCCAAACACGCCGCCAACCTCGACCAACCGGAGATCTTCCACAAATACTTGATGGATTTCTTGCAACGTTACGCATGATCCGTAAACCGTAATCAATATCAATAAAATACTTAAAATCATCAATTGAAAAATCCAGGAGTTTCCTATGTCTCTCATTCAAACCGAAAATCTCACGAAGGTGTATGGCACCGGCGAGACCGCCGTCATTGCCCTCGATCATGTCAGCCTGAAAATCGAAACAGGCGAGTTCGTCGCCATCATGGGCCCCAGCGGCTGCGGCAAATCCACCCTGCTGCATCTGCTCGGCGGGTTGGACCGTCCCAGTGAGGGCGGCGTTAGTATCGAAGGTACCGACATCGCTGACATGAAGGACGATGACCTGACGAAGCTGCGCCGCCGCAAGATGGGCTTCGTCTTCCAGTTCTTCAATCTCATTCCTGTACTCACTGCAGTGGAGAATGCTTCCCTTCCCGTGACCCTGGATGGGGTCAAACCGGCTGAAGCGAAGAAACGTGCCGCCGAATGGCTGACCCGCTTTGGGCTGGGCGACCGCCAGTCCAACCGCCCTGACCAACTCTCCGGCGGACAGCAGCAGCGTGTGGCCATTGCGCGTGCCCTGGTCGCGGACCCGGCCCTGATCCTGGCCGACGAACCGACCGGCAACCTCGACACCCGCTCCGGCGACGAGATTGCCAGCTTGCTGCGCGATGTGACCAAGAAGTATGGTCGCACCGTGGTGATGGTCACGCACGACCCGCGCATCGCCGCCTACGCCGACCGCATCGTCTTCCTCAAGGACGGCAAGGTGGTCGATGAGACCAACCTCGAGCGAAAAGGCGCGGCGGAAAAAATTGCTTCCAAAATGAAGGAAATCGGAGATTAGAGAACAGAGATCAGAGAATAGAGAACAGTTCTTACTGCTCTCTGTTCTTCCGCTCTCTACTCTCTCTCCTAAGGAGACCTATGAACCTCCAACTGACTCTCGCCTGGCGCTATCTGAACGGGCGTAAACTGCGCACTTTCCTGACCACCCTGGCCGTCATTTTCGGTGTAATGGTCATTTTCGGGATGAACATCATCCTGCCCACCATGCTTGAAGCCTTCCAGGCCAATATGATGGCTGCTGGCGGCGTGGTGGATGTGACCGTGACCCTCGGCACGAACGGCGGTTTCCCGCTGACCGTGGCCGACAAACTGGACGGCATCGACGGCATCCGCGCCGCCTCCCCGCTCCTCGAACGGACCGTGAACCTGCCCGCCGATTTCGTAGATGGCGACCCCGCTGTGGCGGACCGCATCACCGCTGTCAACCTGGTGGGCCTGATCCCCGATTCGGCCCGTTCCCTGCAAGCCTACCTTGTGCAGGAACCCGGCCGCTTCCTCGAAGCGGATGACACCAACTCGGCCGTCATCTCCCAAACCCTGGCCGACGCCTACGGCGTGGAACTGGGTGACAGCCTCCGGGTCCCAACCGTGAACGGAGTGCAGGAACTGGCCATCGTTGGCATCCTCCCGCCGCGTACTGAACCCGGCAACGAAGATATCCTCGTAACCCTGGCCCAGGCCCAGTCCATGACCGGGCAGGCAGATCAAATTAACACCATCGAGATTGCCCTTAACACGATGGATGAGACCGCCCGCGCTGACGCCACCGCGGCCATCCAGTCCGCATTGGGCAGCGACTATAACGTAGGTGCGCTCCAGGCGGGTTCCGAGATGTTCGCCAGCATCAAGCTGGGCCAGCAGGCCATGAACATGTTCGGCATCCTGGCCCTCTTCATGGGCGGTTTCATCATCTTCAATACATTCCGCACCGTGGTAGCCGAACGGCGGCGTGACATTGGTATGTTGCGTGCCCTGGGCGCAAAGCGCAATACCATCACCGGCATGATCCTGGTGGAAGGATTGTTGCAGGGTGTGATCGGCTCGGCCATCGGCCTCCTGCTGGGCTATCTGATGGGTGTCGGCATCGTAAAGCTGGCCGAACCCGCCATGAATTCGTTCCTCAACATCAGTTTTGACAAGCCGGTCGTATCACTGAGTTTGCTGATCACGTCTGTTCTTCTGGGTGTGGGCGTGACCGTGCTTTCCGGCTTGCTCCCGGCCCGCAGTGCCAGCCGCGTTACCCCGATGGATGCCCTGCGTCCCACTACGGCGGAAGTGGAATACAAGCGCCGTATCACCGGCGGCTTCATTACTGGCCTGGTTTTCATCGGCATCGCCATCCTGGGACTCATCTCCGGCAATATGGGCCTGATCGGCCTGGGTGGACTGCTCTTCCTCGCCGGGCTGATCCTGACAGCTCCGCTGCTCCTGCGTCCCATTGCCTGGGCATTCGGACGGCTCACCGCCTGGATGTACGCCCGCCAGGGCATCAGCGACCTAGCCCAGGGTAACCTCACCCGCCAGCCGGGGCGCGTGTCGGTTACCGTCAGCGCCACCATGATTGGTCTGGCCATCGTTGTCGCACTCGGTTCCATGACCTCCAGCCTGAACGGCATGATGGAACCGCTTCTGCGCCGCACACTCGGCAGTGACTACCTGTTCATCCCGCCGTCCATTTCCGTCTGGAGCAGCGACATTGGTGCAAACACGGAATTCGCTGACAGTCTGAAATCCATCGACGGCGTGGGTGACGTGAGCACCCTGCGTTTTGCCGCCGCCACTGCCAACGGCGCACCCATCTCCCTGCTGGGTATCGACCCGGTGGCCTATCCGAAGGTCAGCGGTCTGCTCTTCAGCGAGGTTGATGAATCGGCTTATGAACAACTCGCCAGCGGCCGCAATATGATCGTCAACGGTTCGTTCCTGACCACGCTCCAGGTCCAGGTCGGCGACACGGTCGAGGTCACCACTCCGAATGGGGCAGTGGAATACACGATTGTAGCTGCCGCCACCGACATGCTCAACGCCAAAGTGGTGACTGCTTTCATCTCGCAGGACAACCTGGCCGCCGACTTTGGTCGTACTGACGATGTGTTCATCCAACTCAACCTGGCTCCCGGCGCGGACGCCGAAGCCGCAGACGCAGCCATCAAAGCCGTGGCCGCTGATTACCCGCAGTTCACCGTCATTGCCGGGAAAGGTTACATCGACCAGATGATGGGCATGATCAAGGCTGTTTTCGTGGGCATGTACTTCATGCTGGCCTTCCTGGCCTTCCCCTCCTTCATCGCCATGCTCAACACCCTGACCATCAGCGTCCTGGAACGCACGCGTGAGATCGGCATGATCCGTGCCGTGGGCGGCACCCGCAAACAGGTCCGCCGCATGGTCGTAGCCGAAGCGCTCCTGCTGGCCGCCGTAGGCACCGCCTTTGGCCTGATGGCCGGGCTGTACCTGGGCTACGTGATCGTGCAGGGACTGGCTGTCATGTTCCCGATGAACTACACGTTCCCGCTGGGCGGCATCATCGGTGGTATCGTCATCGGCCTGACTTTCGGGGTGCTGGCTGCCATCATCCCATCCAAACAAGCTGCCAAGCTACAAGTGGTGGAAGCGTTGCGTTACGAGTGATTTTGTAAGGGCAGACCTGTGTATCTGCCCGACCGTTCACAATAGAATCAAATCGACCGGGATAGGTTTCTCCCGGTCGATTTTTGTTTGTCTTACTGTGACTAGTTTTCGCCGTATTGATCCGGCAGCCAGCAGCACAGCACCAGTTCGCGGGCGGCCTTGATCTCGTCCATCCGGCCAAAGGGGGTCTTGTGCGGGGCCTCGTGGAGCAGTTCGGGGGTCGCTTTTGCTTCTTCGGCGATCTTGATCAGGGCATCGGCAAAGGCATCCAACGTATCCTTGTTCTCCGTTTCGGTCGGTTCGATCATCAGTGCTTCATGGACGATGAGCGGGAAGTAGTTCGTCGGCGGGTGGAAGTCATAGTCCATCAGCCGCTTGGCAATGTCGAGGGCACGTACATCCGAACCTTCCACCTTGCCTTCGGCCACGAATTCGTGCATGCAGATGCGGTCGTATGGGACATGGTACGTGTTGCGCAAGCGGGCCAGCAGGTAATTGGCGTTCAGTACGGCGTATTCGGCGATCTGGCGCAACCCGTCCGGGCCGTGCATGGCGATGTACGTGAACGAGCGGACAAGCATTCCGAAGTGACCGTGGAAGGCTTTCACACGGCCAATGGTTTGCTTGGGTTCGATGAACCCGAACAGTGGAGGCTCCTCGTCGGTCGCTTCTTCGACAATACCGACGAGGGGAGTCGGCAGGAAGTCGGCCAGGTGCGCCGCCACGCCCACCGGACCGGAACCCGGTCCACCGCCCCCGTGGGGGGTGGAGAAGGTCTTGTGCAGGTTGAAGTGCATCACATCGATGCCCAAGTCTCCCGGTCGGATGATGCCCAGCAGGGCGTTCATATTGGCGCCGTCGCCATAGACCAGGCCGCCGCAGGAGTGAACAAGTTTGATGACCTCTTCCACGTGTTCGTCGAACAGGCCGAGCGTGTTGGGATTGGTCAGCATCAGACCGACAACGGTATCGTCACAGGCGGCTTTCAGGGCCTCCAGATCAACGTTGCCGCGCGCGTCGGATGGGATCTGCACGATCTCCAGCCCGGCCACGCCCGATGAAGCCGGATTGGTGCCGTGGGCGGAATCGGGAACGAGCATCTTGATTCGCTTGGTATCTCCCCGAGACTGATGGTAAGCGCGCATGATGAGCACGCCGGTCAGTTCGCCGTGGGCGCCCGCAGCAGGCTGCAGGGTCACGGCGGGAAAGCCGGAGATCTCCTTCAGCCATTCCTGCAGGGTGTACATCAATACCAGGTTGCCTTGCACTGTTTCAATGGGTTGGAGCGGATGGGTGAAGGCAAACCCGGGCAGGCGGGCGGTATCTTCGTTGATCTTGGGGTTGTACTTCATTGTGCACGACCCGAGTGGATAGTAGCCGCCGTCCACGCTGTAGTTGAACCTGGAAAGGTGCATGTAGTGGCGTACCACGTCCACTTCGGCGAGTTCGGGCAGCGGCAGATCGTGGCGGAGCAGTCCTTCCGGCAGTTTGGCAACCGGCACATCCGAGTCCGGGAACGTGACGCCGGTTCGTCCGGGGGAGGAGAGTTCGAAGATGGTTTTCTCGATGATGCTTGCACTGAGCGTAGTCGAAGTGTCAGTCATGGCT
>CAZRCR010000078.1:0-7238 GCA_964598615.1 uncultured Anaerolinea sp. | reverse complement strand
AAGGCTTATCTGCTCCTGGCCACCAGTTGTGATGGCACCCTCTGTACGACAGCCCAGTTCACTTCCGTCCGGGTGGTATGCAACAACACCCTGCATGTGGCGGTCGGGGATACCAAGGGGGCCGTGAAGGTACCTCATTCCCGCAAGTTCGATCCCCAGGATGTCAAAAACACCCTCGGCCTGGGGCTCTCCCATTGGGAATCCTTCATCAGCAACATCCGGCAACTGGCTGAGCAGCCCATCAACAAGTTCGAGGCCATGAACTATCTGGTGAGTGTCCTTGGCGATACGGATGTTCCCCTGAATGCCCAGACTTCCGGGCGCACGATTCAGAAGGTTTTTAACCTCTACAACGGGGAAGCTGTGGGTTCCCATCTTCCAGCCGCAAAAGGCACTTGCTGGGGTTTGTTGAATAGCATCACCGAGTACGTGGATCACCATCGTCGGGCCCGCAGTGATGACTACCGTACTGACTCGGCCTGGTTTGGCCAGGGTGCCCTGATCAAGGAACGGGCTTTCCATGAAGCGCTGAAGCTCGCTGCCTGACCCTTCGTCCCTCCCTTTCGTTCTCCTCCCCTCCCCCTGCCTGGCCCCATGCCAGGTGGGGGATTTTTTTAGGAGTTACCATGACTTCACTCGCACTTGATGTACCGGCCATCAAACGCCGGCCAGCCCTTCGCCTGGTCAAGACCCAGGAAATGAGCCGTGATGAATGGCTGGATGTCCGTAAGCAGGGTATCGGCAGTTCCGATGCCGCTGCTGCCGTGGGGCTCAATCCCTACAAATCCCCTCTGGAACTCTGGCTGGAAAAAACCGGTCGGGAATCCACTGCCCCCATCTCCCAGGAGGATGAGGAAAGCCCCACTTACTGGGGCACACTCCTGGAGCCCATTGTGGCGGCCCACTACACCAAACGAACAGGCAACCGGGTTCGGAAGGTAAATGCGGTGTTGCAGCATCGCGACCCGGACAAGTCCTGGATGCTGGCCAATATCGACCGGGAGATTGTGGGGGTCCCGGAGGTGCAAATCCTGGAATGCAAAACTGCTGGCATCAACGGTGCCCGACTCTGGAAGGAAGGGGTGCCGGAGTACGTCCAGCTTCAAGTCCAACATCAGTTGGCGGTCACGGGTAAGGCGGCTGCGGATGTGGCGGTGCTGTTGGGCGGTCAGGAGTTGCAGATTCACCGGATTGAACGGGATGACTTGCTGATCGACAAGCTGATCACCCTGGAAGCCCAGTTCTGGCGGTACGTCGAGACAGATACCCCGCCCCCGGCAGATGGGTCCGATTCGGCGGATCGGGCCTTGCGTTGCTTGTACCCGACTGACTCAGGGGCGGTCCTCGATTTCTCGGCAGACCGGCCCATGTCGGCACTGTTCTCGGACCTCATCAGTGTTCGCCAGACCTTAAGCCGTGATGCGGAGCTGGAGTCTCGGCTCAAGCAGGCGATTCAGGAACGGATGGGTGATGCAAGCCGGGCGATCTTCGAGACGGGGGAAGTGACTTGGAAACGCAGCAAGGACAGCAGCGTGTTGGATATCGCAAGTCTGACTGCGGATCACCCGGAGCTGGTTACCCAGTACCTCAAAAACAAACCCGGCACTCGCCGATTTCTCGTGACGACTTGAACGATGACCTGACCTTGCCGTTCCCGGCAAGGTCAGGCATCTCGGATTGAAAGGATCAAATCATGATCAAAGGTTTGGCACTGACCCCACCCGTGGTGGGGCGGATCACTATCGGCAAGGTAGTGGAAAAAGGAGGCAAGCGGCTCCCAGAAAAGGATGACGAATTTACCCTGACCAGTCAGGTGCAATCCCGTGATGGCTGGGTTCATCACCCCCTGGACGAAGCCTTGCGCAAGGCCGCCGGTACCAGCAAGTTGCGCTCGATCCCGATTCGCTTGCTGTTCGATGACGTGGATCTCAATCTGCGGGCCAATTACACCTTGTTTGATCGCAGCAATGGTCGGCCAGTCTGTGTCGGCAATGGGGATTCGTGTAAGCGGAGTACGGAGGGAGGCATGCAGACGCTGCCCTGCCCGACACCCCAGGAGTGTCCATTCGGCCAGGGGGTTTGCAAGCCTTACGGGCGCTTGAATGTGCGGATTGGTGATGAGGATGAGCTGGGTAGCTTCGTGTTCCGGACAACGGGGTTCAACAGTATCCGGACACTGGCTGCCCGACTGACGTACTTCTCGGCACTGTCTAGCGGTCTGCTGTCCTGCCTGCCGCTGGAGCTACGCTTGCGGGGGAAGTCGACAACCCAATCGCACCGTGCCCCCATTTACTACGTGGATCTGACGGTTCGTTCCGGGATGACCATCAGTGAGGCATTGGAAGAGGCTCGGGCCGAACAATCACGCCGGCAAGCAGCAGGTTTCAATCAAGTCGCACTCGATCAGGTGGCGGCGCTGGGATTGGCGAACGGGGCCTTCGAGGAACTGGATGAAGATGGGGCCTCGGTGGTCGAGGAGTTTTATCCGGATGGGAAAACGGAAACGGAGTCCCAGGAGGAAATCCCCGCCCCGGGCACCAATCCCTTGCAGGATCGGCTGACGGCACGGCTGAACCAGACACAAGCCCTGAATTAGTTGCCGTTACGACATATCCCCCATGGCCGACTGCCTCCTACGGGAGCAGTCGGTTTTTTTGAGAGTGGGCGCACAGCTGGCTTGGCATGTCCCGCTCTATCCAACGGAGTATTGAATCATGAGCACTTCAACAATACCGGTGGCGACGCCTCATTTGGTCATTTTGAGGGCGACGATTGAGGATTCAACGCAGTGGTTTCTAACAAGCGATGCAACCTTAGCCCGACTGACGTTGATCGAGATGGGAGCGCAAGACATTGCCGAACTTGACCCGGTCGGAGTGATCCGTGAGCAGTATGGGGAATTGGCGCTACTGGGTACGGTGGGCTGATCTGGATAGATGGAAAATACTGCATCCTGGAAACCCAGGATGCAGTTTCTTTTTTTGTATCGAACGATACCTGAAACCCTTTATCGTTATAGCCCGTTGATTCCTGCAGGTAATCCCTGCCCCGACCTCGCCCGCAACGCCTCATACAACTGCGCCGGCCCCAGCAAGGTGTCTTTCAACCCCTCCTGAATCTTCTGAGAATTCAGGGCCTGGGTGCTCATGGTGGAGTGAGCCTCCAGCGCATCCATGATGGCGAAGACGATGGCCTGGGACAGGTCCGGTGAGTTGGCGAACTGTTCCTTGGTGTTGTTGGCGGCCTGCTGCACCAGGGTTTCGTTTTCCAGCAGCTTGCCCTTCAAAACGCCGTTCACGTAGACCAATTGATCGTTGTCGGATAGCTCGCCCTCGAACAGGCCATTCACTTTCTGGATGATCTCTTCCAGAAAGGCTTTTTCCTTGTCGTGCAGGCTGCCGCTGCCGGTCTCCGTCATCGGGGCCAGTTTTTGGCTGTCGCCGTCCTTCAGGTCTAGGGCCTGCTGGCCCTTGTTCTTCAGGGTGTGGTGGGTCAGCACTACCTTGGAAAGATCCACCGTGTCCCGTTCGCGGCCGAAGTCCAGTAAGGGGATGAGCCGCTTGTAGAACAGGAAGCGCTTTTCGATATCGGTGTTGCCGTAATCGAAAATCTGGGAGAGGAAGGCATACAGCCGGTTGAACGCGCCCATGTCCCGCTTGAACAGGGTCAGCACGTCCATGGCGTCCTTGGCAGCCTTTGCGGCATCTTCGTCCTTGTTGGCATCGGCGTTTTGTTTTTCGGCTTGGAGGACCTTGTAGCGTTTCAATAGCCGGTCGGCTACCGGGGCGATGGCGGCGTTGAGTTGGGCCTGGGTGCCCTTGGGGTCCGTTTCCACTTGGGCCACACGCTCGACCTCGAAGTTGTCGTAATGGCCGGAAGCATCCAGCTTGGCCCGCAGGTCGAAGACCAGATTCGGGTCGGTGGTGGCTTCCAGCTGGGCGGTCTCGTAGTAGGTCTTGAAGGCGGCCAGGATGTCCTCTGCGTCATTCACGAAGTCGAGGATGTAGGTAGTGTCCTTGCCGGGGTGAGCGCGGTTCAGGCGTGACAGGGTTTGCACTGCCTGAATGCCGCCCAGTCGTTTGTCGACGTACATGCCGCACAGCAGCGGTTGGTCGAAGCCGGTCTGGAATTTGTTGGCCACCAGCAGCAGGTGATATTCCGGGGCCTTGAAGGCTTCGCGGATGTCACCCTTGAGGCCGGGGTTGAGCAGCTTGCTGTGTTCGGTAACGGCTTCCGGGTAGCTGTCCGGATCGTTGATCTCTCCGGAAAAAGCCGCCAACACGCCCAGCTTGTAATTCTGCTTGGTGATGTAGGCGCTGATGGCCTTTTGCCAGCGCACCGCTTCCTTGCGGCTGCTGACCACCACCATGGCCTTGGCTTTGCCATTCAACAGGGGCTGCACGTTCTCGCGGAAGTGCTCCACCACCGTCTGCACCTTCTGGGCGATGTTGTAGGGGTGCAGGCGCACCCACTGCATGATGCCTTTCAGGGCTTCCGATTTGTCGATCCGGGTTGCGTCGCCCTGTTCGTAAAACTCCTGCCCGTTGTTGGCGAGTTTGAACGCCAGCTTGTAGGTGGTGTAGTTCTGGAGCACGTCGAGGATGAAACCTTCCTCGATGGCCTGGCGCATGGAATAGACGTGAAAGGCCTGTGGCATGCCCTCGTCGTCCTTGCGGCCAAACAGTTCCAGGGTCTTCTGTTTGGGTGTGGCCGTGAAGGCAATGTAGGTCAGCCCTTTCTCTTGACTGGCCTTGGCGGACATCTGCATGGCCAGCAGGGTTTCGGTGTCGATTTCACCACCGTCCTGGAGTTCGGCCAGTTCTTCAGCGGAGAGCACCTGCTTCAGCTTGGCGGCGGCCTCGCCGGTTTGCGAGCTGTGGGCTTCGTCGGCAATGACGGCAAAGCGCTTGCCTTCGGTGGCAGCCAGCTTCTGTACGGCTTCCAGGGCAAAGGGGAAGGTCTGGATGGTACAGACGATGATCTTCTTGCCGTCCTTGAGCGCCTGGGACAATTGGGCGCTCTTGCTGCCGTGTTCATCGTTGATGGTGGCGACCACGCCCGTGGTGCGCTGGAAGTCGAAGATCGCTTCCTGGAGCTGAGCATCGAGCACGTTGCGGTCGGAAACCACCAGCACGCTGTCAAAGAGCTTCTGGTGCTGGGCATCGTGCAAGTCAGCAAGGAAATGGGCAGTCCAGGCAATCGAGTTGGTCTTGCCGGAGCCGGCGGAGTGCTGAATCAGGTAACGCTCACCGGGGCCATGTTCCAGCACGTCGGCTACCAGTTTGCGGGTGGCGTCGAGCTGGTGATATCGGGGGAAAATGACGCTGGAGAGCTGTTTCTTGTCGTTGCGCTTGCCGATCAAATAGCGCCCCAGGATTTCCAGCCAGCTATCGCGTTGCCAGACTTCCTCCCACAGGTAATAGGTGGCAAAGCCGAACGGGTTGGGGGCATTGCCCGAGCCCCCTTGATTGCCCCGGTTGAACGGCAGGAAGCGGGTAGCAGGACCGGCCAACTGGGTGGTCATCATCACTTCGCTCTGACTCACCGCGAAATGCACCAGGGCACCGCCGGGGAAAGCCAGCAAGGGCTCCACCAAGCCGCCCTTGGGGCTTGGATGCCGGTCGAAACGGTACTGATCAACGGCATCGCCCACGCTCTGCGTGAAGTCGGATTTGAGTTCGGCGGTGGCCACGGCAATGCCATTGACGAACAGCACCAGGTCGAGCGCATCCTTGGTGTTGTTCGGGGAGTGATGCACCTGGCGCACCACGCGCAGGCGGTTGGCGGCGTAGGCTTGCTGGATGGCCGGGTTGATGCCCAGTGCCGGTTTGAACTGCACCAGGGAAAGCGGCTTCTTGAGGCCGACCATTTCCACGCCACGGCGCAATACCTCCAAGGTGCCTTGCTCATTCAGGCATTTGCGTACCCGTTCGGCCAGCACCTTGTGCAGGCTGGCTCCGTGGGTTTTGGTGAGGGCCTTCCAGCTATCGGGTTGGGTGGTTTCCAGCCAGGTCAGCAGGTCGGGCAGGAACAGCGCATTCTGCCGGTCGTAGTGGGCTGCATCGCCTTCGGCGTAGAGCCAGCCGTTCTGGCTCAGGTGGTTGCAGATGGCGGATTCGAAATGGTGTTCCTGGTGAAGATTCATGCTGCTTCAATCTCATCATCGGCATCTTCATCGGAGAAGCCACCCATAGGGGTATCAATCTCTGGTGGCTGTCCTTTGCCCATCGCCTGGCCGATCAGTGCAAGTAAGGCCTGCTTTCGGGCAGCGTAGAAGCCATGAAAATCGTCCTCGCGCAAACGCACAGGATCAATTGCATGGCTTTTCAGAATACCGTTCATCGCGTCGTCGTCGATCTGTACCTGTTCATGCTTTTGTAGCTTGGCCAGGTAAGCTGACGGTGCCACACCGCCGATCATGCGATTCGCTTTATACGAGAGAGGCGTTTTGTTGACTACGGTGTTGTAGAGATTTCTGCTGATTCCCTGTTTTTCGCACCAGTCCTGGGGAAAGATATGGTGGATATCCAAGGCCACGTCCTCCGAATCAAGTTCGGAGATCGTGCCTTTCCAGAAGAAATCCTTGGCCTGCTCGCGCAGCAACAAGACATTCAATCCCTTGTAAGCGGCGCTCAATCGAGAGGTCATACGGTCCAGGCGGTCAGGTCGGAACGCAGCATCGTGCACCGTGCGGGGCTCCGGTGCGTCAGCATTTTCAATCCATGCCAGCAGGTCTTCAACGTCGTTGGCAATCCGTGTTTCGACTGCGCCACCATAAAGCTCACCGAGCACACCGCACCAGTACCAACGTGCCAATTTGTCGTAGATTCGGGGCTCTTTCCAGCGCTCTTCAATGAGGGTTAGTACCGCGGCCAAGGGAGCCAACTGGGTCCGATAAGGCAAGTCACGCTGATCGCGCACGCATTCGCGCCGAAGGAATTTGGCGGCGCGTTTGAACCCTTCTTCAACAGGGTCCGCCCATTCTTTGTATGCCGACAATGGCATTTCCAGAATGGTGGCACGCTTGGCGCTGACCGGCGTGACCTGCTTGCCCGTTTTTCCCTCTGCAAAATCAGCCTTGCGACGCTTATGGGTGTGCAGCATCGCGATGGCCTGAAGGAAATCGGTGGTTTCCAGCACCGTCAGCATTGGTTCAGTACCCAGACGTTTTTGGCGTGATGCGACCTTGCGAGCCACGCTGCCATACCAGTCGTCTCGGAGGTTATAGCCGTCAGCAG
>CAZRCR010000077.1:0-7241 GCA_964598615.1 uncultured Anaerolinea sp. | reverse complement strand
ATAAATTTCCCCATAGTTATTGTTTTTTTCTCCATGATATTTTGGCTGGTTTTATTGTCGAAGGGGAGAAATTTAATATATTTGAACATTCCTTTGAGATGAAAAGCAAGAAGGATGCGGAAGATTTTGATGGAAAGTCTGGAGAAGAAATATCTATATGGATGATGAATAATGGGTATGAAACTGAATATCGCGATGCGGTTCGTAAACATATCTGTGTTGCATTGCTTTCAGACTATTGTCAATTTGTTTGTGAGGCGCTGAAAGCATCAGAAAAGGGGAAACTGACTGTTACTTTTGCTTTGTTAAGGAAACCTCTAAAAGAGAATCTCTTTTATCTTGAATGGTTAATGGCAGACTCATCTGGCTTTCTAGATAAATTTCTTGCTCCAATTCAACCAAATAGTAAACATCCTTTACCACTACCAACACTTTTGACAAAAGATGAAAGGCTAAAAATAATTAAGACTGCTCTAGAAAAAAGTTCAATGGGCGCATGGATTTCCTCTGACTTTGTTTATGATTTGCGATTTGAGAAAAAAAACCAGTTTGGTTTTGAACCGTTATTTCAACGGGCTAACCACCTAATAACGTCTTTCACGGCTCAAACAGAAGAACAAAACTTCAATTTTATTTTTTCAGGGCAAGAAGAAAAAATATCTCAATGGGATGGGTTGTATTCATTTCTTCCGTTCCTGTTGTTGCATACAGTGAATATTGTTAAATCTTTGATAAGTTCTTTTGATGATGGTAAGTTGAAAGATTTAGATTTGCTTATTGTTAGAGCAAATCTAGGATTCTTATTATTAGCAAATGATTTTCATTGGGGGCCTGAAACAAGAGAAGGTTTTAATCTACAAACGATAAATGAGTTATTTTATAAATCTTTTGAAGATTTATCACTTCCATGTATGGGCTGTAGTAATGTAATTGTACCTACCGAAAAAGATATCTTTTCGTTTTATGCTGATGGTCTTATCGAATGTCACAATTGCGGATATAAAAATGTAATATCGGTTGATGAAAAGGTTTTGTTCACAAACCACCTGTTACAAAATAAGGTTATTTGCCCCAAATGCAACCATATTATAGAAGCTGATAGTGATTGTATTGCCTTATACCAAGAGACAGGTAAACTAAGGTGTCAGAAATGCGGAGAAGAGATAGAAGTCTTGTTGAAAGAATGATTATCCAAAAAGGATACTTGTAGCTGCGTAATACCGATTCACATCCTTTACATAATTTGATGCTAAAAAGTTTACAGGAAAACCCATGCCCGTTCCCACCCGTGCCCAGATCAAACCCGGACTACGCGTCCGCATTGTGCTCAAGCAGGACCAGCCCACCGGCAGACTGACCGAAGGCATTGTGCGCGACATCCTGACCAGTTCGCCCACCCACCCGCACGGCATCAAGGTGCGCCTTGTCAGCGGGGCGGTGGGACGCGTGCAGGAGATCGTCATGCCGAAACCGGAGACCCCATGAAGATCCGCTCCATCACCTACTTCTGCAACCCCGGCTGGCCGTTCGACCGGCGCAAGCTCAACGCTGCGGGCGTTTTCCTGGCCGAGGCCAAAACCGCCTTCGAAGAAGCCGGTTACGAGGTCCAGACGACGCGCCTGGCGACGACTCCCTTTCCGAAACTGCTCTCCGGCAGGGTGGAAAAACTCCCCGAACTGGCGCGGACCCTGAGCCTGCTCCTGCCCGAGGTCGGCGTGGCCTACGCTGCACTGGGTCCCGCCCTCCCCGAATTTCCCGGCAGTTACCCGGTCATTCCCGATGCGATCGCCAATTCGGAAAATGTCTTCTTTTCCGGCGTTATGGCCGAACCGAAGCACGGCATCTCACTGACGGCGGTGCGCGCCTGTGCCGAGGTCATCGTCCGCACCGCTCCTCTCCGCCCGGATGGATTTGCCAACCTGAACTTCGCCGCCCTGGCGAACGTTCCCCCCGGCGCACCATTCTTCCCGGCGGCCTATCATGGCGAGGACGAACCGGCGTTCGCGCTTGCCATGGAAGCCGCGGACCTGGCAGTGACCGCCTTAGCGGACGCCGAAAGCATCGACGAGGGACGCCAGACGCTGATCGAGGCTCTGGAGGAGCACGCCCAAACGCTGACAAAAGTGGCCGCTTTCCTGAAGTACCGTCACCTGGTGCGTTTCGGCGGCATCGATTACTCGCTGGCGCCCTTCCCGGAAGAGAGCAAGTCGCTGGGGGCGGCCTTCGAGCGCATGGGTGTCCCGGCGGTGGGCCTGCACGGCTCCCTTTCTGCCGCAGCCATCCTGACCGAGACCATCGAGCGTGCCCGCTTCCCGCGGGCCGGGTTCTGCGGCATGATGATGCCTGTTCTGGAAGATGCTGTGCTGGCGAAACGCGCCGCCGATGGAACACTGTCGGTCAAAGACCTGCTGCTCTATTCCGCCGTCTGCGGCACCGGCCTGGATACGGTCCCGCTGCCTGGCGATGTGACTGTCGACCAGTTGACCCCCTTGCTGCTCGATCTTTCGTCCCTGGCGTTGCGGCTCGACAAGCCCCTCACTGCCCGGCTGATGCCGATCCCTGGCAAAGATGCCGGGGATATCACCAGTTTCAACTTCGGCTTCTTTGCCAACAGCCGGGTCATGTCACTGGAAGCGCGTCCACTGGGAAAGGCGCTGGGGGGCGAAGAGACTTTCAAGTTGCAGGCGCGTAATTCGTAAAAAAAGGAGCGGGCACACCGGTCCGCTCCTGTAATCATTTACCGGTCCGCCAGTAATCCCCCCCTCCGCCTTCCCGTTCCATCAATTTATATCCCACCAGTTCCCGCCGCAGCGAAGCAGTGTCGGTATGGAAGCGTTCCAGCACCTCGTTGACCTGTTTCTCGCTGTAGCGTTTGCCCGGCTCGAAGGCCTTCACCACGTAACGCAGGATGGCCTCCAGTTTCTTGCGTTGGGCCGGGATGCCGGTCAGAGAACCGTCGGGGTTGGTGAAGTCGCCGATCACCTTGCGGTCGTAGGCATCCGCGTCCACCTCTGCGGCCACTGATGCCAGGTCCGCGCTCGAGAAGAGCATGCGCGTCTTTTGCAGGGCATCCTCCTCCAGCCGGTAAACGCTGTAATACCCTTCGGCGCGCGCCGAGACCAGTCCCACCTCGGCCAGCTTGGCCAGGTGGTGCGATACGGTGGAAGGCTTCAGGTTGAGCAGGGCGGCCAGTTCCTCGCCGCTGTAGGGACGCTGGGCCAGTAACCCCACGATCTTGAGCCGGTTTGCATCGGCCAGAGCTTTGAAGAAGGCGACCAGTTCCTCGCTCATTCCGGTCTCCAGTATTTTGAGCCGTCGCGTTCGCGGGCCAGCATGCCGGCCTCGATCAGGTCGCGCCGCAGGCCGGAAACATCCTCATGGAAGCGGCGGATGATGGCGTTGACCTCTTTCTCTGTGTAGGTGGCACCCGGTTCGAAAGCCGCCAGGATGTATTCCAGCACGGCGCGGAACCTGTCAGCCTGGGTGCGCGAATTGGGGATCTGGCGGATGGTGCCATCGGGACGCAGGAACTTGGCCAGCACCTTGTTCCGGTCGTTTTCTGGACCTGAAACCGGTTTCGGCTGGCTGGTTTCCAACTCGTGACGGGCGAGCTTTTCCAACCCATCGGTCTGCAAGGTATATAGTCCATCCTGCTCGGTAACCACCCCGACGAATTTCAGAAACTCGAGATGGTTGTAAGCCTCACGCTTCGGCATGGATAAGGCCTCGGTGATCTGAACCAGAGTGGAGGGTTGCCGGGTGAGAACGCCGACGATCCTGAGACGCTCGGGCTCCGATACGGCTTTGACGAAATCAAGCATGTTGGCAGTGTCTTTCATAATATCACCTTTGTAAATCTAATTCGATGTTTATCGAATTAGATTATATGGTTTCAGGAGAGTTTGTCAAGGGCCAACGGGACAATGTGTGGCAGATTCGAGGTCTGGCACGGCGCGGTATAATCATTTCGCAGAGGCGGGGCTGCATCCATTCTCTCAAACGGAGGATCGTCTGTGGTTATTCCCAAGAACGCATATTTCCAAGGCCGGATCGTCCCCTACTCCGATGCAAAGGTCGGGGTTGCCACGCATGCACTCAACTACGGCACGGCTGTGTTCGGCGGCTTGCGCGGCTACTGGAACGCAGAGAAGAAGAAACTCTTTGTCTTTCGCCCGTACGATCATTTCCGGCGTTTCCTGCATTCCACCCGTTTGCTGTTGATGCAATTCGACCATACCCCGGAAAGCCTGATCGGGATCATGCTCGACCTGTTGCATACGGACGGTTACCAGGAGGACATCTATATCCGCCCGTTGGCTTACAAGGCCGATGAGCAGGTGGGTGTGCGTCTGCACAATCTCAAAGATGAATTGACCATGTTTTCCATGCCGTTTGGACAATACGTGAAGAACGACACCTGCGCCCATGTGACCATTTCCTCGTGGCGGCGGATCGACGATAACGTCATCCCGGCGCGCGGCAAGATCAGCGGCGCGTATGTCAACTCATCACTGGCGAAGACCGATGCGGCCCTGGCCGGTTACGACGAAGCCCTGGTGCTGACCCAGGACGGCCATCTGACCGAAGGCTCGGCCATGAATATCTTTATGGTGCGGGATGGGGTGTTAATCACACCATCGATCACGGAAAACATCCTCGAGGGGATCACCCGCCGTTCCGTGATGGAACTGGCCCGGAATGAACTTGGCCTGACCATTGTGGAACGTCCCATCGACCGGTCGGAGGTCTACATCTGCGATGAATTGTTCCTGACTGGCACCGCAGCCCAGGTGACGGTTGCCACGCAGGTGGATCATCGTCCGATCGGGAACGGGGTAATGGGGCCAGTGGCGGCCCGCCTGCGGGAGCTGTTCAACGATGTGGTGCGTGGCAACAATCCCAAGTACGCTCACTGGAATTTGGAAGTGTAATGTGAACTGACCAATAAAAAGGATGCGGCCCATGGGCCGCATCCTTTTTATTTTAGACTTGGTTTATGATTCTACCGATTTTTGGTGAAGGTGATCGTTACCAGGTTCTGTTCACAGTCATCGTACGTATCGAAGTAGATCTTGTCTGTGAGAGGTTTGCCATTGTTATCGAACAATTGGATCCAGAGCGTTTGCGTGGATGCAATGGGATGGTCGCTCAAGACGAATTCGAACCCGGACGTCCCGTAGGCGGGGGCATTGCCGCTTAAGGTCATGCGGCTGATGGTCTGCCCGTCGAGGGTGCCGCCCAGTTGGATGGTCTGGAACGGCAACACGTCACCGCTGGATTTGACCACCTTGCCGCCCACACCCATCCAGTTACAGGCCAGGTCGGGGTGAATGCTGGTGCTTGGATCATACTTGATCTCTGCACTGGCAGGCATTGGGGTATTGGTAACGGTGGGCGTACCCTCCGTGGGAGTGGCTGTGGGCGTCTCCGTTGTGGTGGGCGTAATCATTTCGGGCAACAGAGTCCATGTGGGTGCTCTGGTGCGGGTGGGCGATGGTTCGATGGTGGGTGTGCCAGTCCAGGTGGCATCCGGCGGCTGGATGGTAATGGTCGGCGTTTCGGTAATGAAACGGGTCGGGAGCGGGGTGGGCGGGTAGGGATTGTAGGGGCTGTAGGGATTGATGAAGATGCTGAGGAAAACATAAGACAGGCAACAAACCCCCAACAGCATAACCACTGTCAGTATGTTCCAGAGCAGGGATTTTTTATTGATCTTTCTTTCGGGCTTGAGTGCAAACTCGTCCATTGACGTCTCCCGTGGCAGCTTACGGTACAAACAAAATAGTACTCTCAGCGCGGCGTTGTGTCAACCAGTCTGTGACTGCTTTTTCCTGCAGGGTTAGAAGCGCATCCGGGGAAAGCAGGTGAGCGGGATCGACCTCCTCCAGGTAGAGGATGTGATACCCGGCCTGGGTTTGGATGATGTCGCTGTTGGCTCCCACTTGCAAGGCAAAGGCGGCTTCCTCGATGGCGGTTTCGGTCAGATAACCACGTGGGAACCAGCCAAGTTCTCCCTGGGTGGCAGGGTCATACTGGGCAGCCAGGTCGTTGAAGTCCCAACCGGCCTTCAGGTATTCCAACGCTTGTTGTGCATCGGCTGCATTATAGAGCAAAATTTGTTTAACGTGTACCTGTTCCGCCGTTGTGGGAACAGCATTGACGATCTGGTCGCGCATCCAGGCGGCATTCAATTGGCGGCGGAGTGCGACCCGGAAACTTTCGTCGGTATATCCGTTGGCGGTCTGCCAGGCTGACAAGCCTGCGCTGCCACCCACCTGCATGGCGAGGGCGTCGATATTCGATTGCAGGGTCGTATCGTCCACGCCGTAGCCCTGGGCAGCCGCGCCTTGTGCCAGGAGGAGGGTGTTGATGAAGTCATTCGAAACCGTTTCGGCAGCAGTGGTTTCGTCTACGGTATTGCCGAGCGCAGACTGGGCCTGCTGATAACGGGCCAGTTCGGCGTTGAATTCTTCCAGGGTGATGCCTTCGCCATTGACAGTGAGTGCCATGGGAAGCGGGGTCTGTGTGGGTGTTGGAGAAGGCGTGGGGGTGGCGGTAGGTCCGAGGTCCATGCCGCAGGCGGTGAGGCTGATGGCGAGGAGCAGGGTGGGGATGGCAAAGATGCGTTTCGATGAAATGGCGTTCATTAGTCCAGATTATACCAACAATAAAAGTAGGGGCGCAGCAACGCTGCGCCCCTACAGGGTGTGTTACAGACGGTTTAGTAGTCCATCCCGCCCATGCCGCCGGGAGGCATGGCAGCAGGTTTTTCCTTTTCGGGAACATCGGTGATGAGGCACTCGGTGGTCAGGATCATGGCGGCGATGGAAGCGGCATTTTCGAGGGCGCCGCGCACGACCTTCAGCGGGTCAATGACGCCAGCCTTGAGCATGTTGACGTATTCGCCGGTGATGACGTTGTAGCCGAGGTGCTTGTCATTCTGTTCCTTGGAGAGGCGGCGCACGGTGTCGATGATAACCGCACCATCCTGGCCGGCATTCTCAGCCAGCTTGCGGATCGGGGCTTCGAGCGCCTTGCGGACGATGGCAACGCCGATGGTCTCGTCTTCGCCGTCCATCTTGACCTTGTCGAGGGAAGCGACAGCATTGATGAAGACGATCTCGCCGCCGGGGACGATACCTTCTTCAATGGCGGCACGGGTGGCCGAAAGGGCGTCTTCCATGCGGTGCTTCTTCTCTTTGAGTTCGGTCTCAGTGGCTGCACCGACACGGATGGTGGCG
>CAZRCR010000076.1:0-7433 GCA_964598615.1 uncultured Anaerolinea sp. | reverse complement strand
GCTGGTGGTATTACTGACCAGCCCCAGCCGGTAGCCGTTGCGATACAGTCCGAGGACGGTCTCGCGTGCTTCTGGGATCATCCAGCGTGTGCCGCGTGCCTCGCGCCAGAGCAGGTTGAGTTCCACAGCCTGGGGAGCGATCTTCTCCGCCGGTAAATCGGGCAGCAGCCATTCGGTCCAGAGTTGGGCCTCGGTGGCCTCCTTCAGGTTCTGTTTGGCCCACTTGCGATAGGCTTTCTCGCGCGAGACCAGGAGTTGGGTGAAATCAAGGGCATTGGCATTGGAGCCGATGCTCTCGAGAAGTTTTTGAACATACTGGGAACGGATTCCTTCGTCGTGTTTTGTACTGCGGCGAAGCGTTCCGCCCATATCGAAGAGGATGGCGTCAATCATACCGATATCCTTCTCATTTCTTCCCGTTCGTGCAAAGCGGGGGAACTGTGAGCAAATCTTTGAATTTATCCACGTAATAATCGGCTTTGGCTGTTTCGCCATAATTGAAGGCAATCGTCTTCAGTCCCAGGGCAGATGCGCCGTCCAATTCTTCGGGGGAATGACCCACGAAAGCGGCTTCTTCGACCGTCACACCCAACTGACGGAGAGCGGCCTGGTAGATCCTGGGGTGCGGCTTCTGAACACCCACTTCCTGGGATGAAATGATCGAATCCCAAACATCACCGAAACCACCGCGCTCGAACCAGGCAAGTTTGACGTGCAGGGGATTGGCTGTGTCGGTAACGATGGCAAGCAGGTAGCCTTTCTCTTTCAGTTGTTTCAGTGTCTCCGGCACACCCGGGAAGACCTCGATATCGTTGTCGTCCATGTCCATCAATTGCTTGCCGCACTCGATCAGGGCCGGATCGCTCAGGCCGTAGAGGCGCAGGAGCGCTTCCCGATGCTGATCCTGGGTGATCTGGCCGTGATAAGCCTGGTGCTTGAGAGAGTTCCTGGCTGCCGCCGGGAGTTCCTTCTCTGCCAACCCCTGCTCTTTGAGGAAATTTTTCAGGTACTGGCCGCGGGTGGGACGGAAATAGAGAATATCGCCAGCGTCGAACAGGAGCGCGCGTACGCGCTTCTCCTGGTTGGCAGGCTGGGGAACAGTCATGGCGCTTTCCAGCAAAGGAATCAGTTCCATCATGTTGTTGATCAAGGCATCCGGCTCTGCTCCGCTGTCATCTTCGCCATGATCGTAATCGTGGCGGATCTGTATTGCAAGCTTGAACCCGGCGCGCTTTGCTCCCAGGATGTCGCGGGCAATGCGATCCCCCACGTACACACATTCTCCGGTGGGAACGTCAGCCAGGCGCGCCGCATAATGGAATATAGCCGGATCGGGCTTGCGCCGACCATACTCGCTCGAAAGAACGATGGGCTTGAAGTATTTGTAGATGCCGTATTGCTTCAAGTTGAACGGTACCTGATTTTTGCTGCATACATTACTGATCAGGCCGATCTTGAGTCCCATCTTCTTGACGGCAGCCAGGACCTCGGGCATTTCCGGGCGCATTTCACGCTGGTAGTAACGGGTTTCAAGGAAGAACATCAAATCCTGAGCCGCCGCGGCCAGTTTTGTCTGGTTCACCGGGTAACCGGCCAGGATGTATTGACTCCATACGGTCTGCGGAGGAAGCTCATCTCCCGACTGGAGTGTGCAAACGTGGTAGCGATTCCATCCAGCCATGACCAACTCGCATAGTTTTTCGTCGTCCAGATGCAGGTCAATGCCAGCGGCGCGCAGATGCTCGCGTAATTCAGGCGTAGCCTGGAGACGGAGTTCACGCGTAGCCCACATCTTTTCGATGGTGCCGCCCATGTCGAAAAAAACTACCTGGATGCCCATAAAATTCGCTCCACGATCAAGAATACTGATCCACACGCCGGAAGACCCATGTTCCCGGCGTCTATGCAATCTACATTCGGATGAAAATAATCTGGATAATTCCGGCTCCTGGGCACGGACACGAGCCCGTGCCCAGGATATTACGTTTATTTATTTATGCTTGCAGGAAGTTCGCTTTATTTGTTGCCGAGATTGAGCAGGTAGAAGTCGCGAGCCTGCACCAGGTTGTCGTACGCGTACTGTTCGTTGATGAACCAGGTGACCTGGAAGATTTCATCCAAGGTCTTCTGGCCTTCGGGAACTTCGTAGGTAGTGTCGGCGAAGTAGGTGCCGAATTTCGCCCACGGTTTGCGGCCTTCTTCGCTGGTGATGAAGCGGATGAACAGCTTGGCAGCATTCGGGTGCGGGGCCTGGTTCATGATGCCCAAGTACGACTGGCTCTGGATGCCGGTCACCGGGGTAACGCCCCAGCAGGGTTCGAAGGCCAGGTTGCCATCCTGCACGTCCGGATAGTTCGAGTACGAGGTGAAGGCCAGGTAGTTCTCGGTCATGCCAGGGGTGGCAAAGGCGGAGTCGACTTCGTCGCCACCCGGCTGGGGAATGGGACCATTCTGGGCAAAGCGCTTGAACCACAGCCAGCCAGCATCCGGGGTATCGGAGTCAAGAACGGGTTCGGTGCCATAGTAGGCCACGTAGGCGTCGTGCATTTCCTGCGCGTGAGAGGCAATGGTGATGAGCTTGCTCAGGGTAGAGGCGTCATTCAAGGGATCTTCGATGACGAACTTGCCAGCCCATTCCGGCTCGGTGAGCTGCCACAGGTTGGTCACGGGGCAGGTCTCGTTCAGTTCCGAGTTGTAGGCCAGGATGGTGGTGCCGAAGCGCGACATCAGCAGGGGCTGGGTGTATTCATCCGGAACTTTCCCGGCCAGCGTATCGGGGACAAAGCGCCAGACATACTCATGGGGGATGACATTCCCAATGAGTTCAGCGCCACCGCTGCTGAACCACACATCACCGATGATTGTGCCAGCTTCCTGTTCGCTGATGGTCTTGGTCAGGACATCATCGCCGCCCAAGTCATAACCTTCGATGGCGATATCAGGATACATTTCCTGCCAGGCTTCCACGGCCTTGGAGATCTTGGAAGAGTTGGCATAGATGATGACGGAGCCTTCCAGTTTGGCAGCCGCTTCGATGGCAGCCCAGTCCTGGGTCTCGGTCTGGTAAGGGCCCACTTCGTTATCCATGGCCCACTGCTCGGCAGCGGTCAACTGGACTTCGGTGGCAGGAACTTCGGTGGTCCCGGGTGCCGTGGTGGCAGCCGGTTGACCAGCGCAGCCAACAACAAGGCTGAGCAGTACGATCAAGGTCATTAACTTAACGAACGTTTTCATTTCTTCCTCCTGGGAATTTTAGAAATGGATATTTGTTTCAAGTCCGTATATGGTTAATCGATTTGGTTTGCTTTGGACTGAGCCTCCTTTCAGCTCGATATGAATTTTTGTATGAGCAAAGGCCAGTTGCGTCTTTGTCTGCTGGCAATCGCGAGGCTGTATTGGAGACAGAGCACAATCCTGTAGTGTTAGTGTTTGAGCAAATCGCCGGTTTTCTTGTCGTACAGGTTCACTGTTTCGGTATCGAATTTCAGCCAGATTTTCTGATCCATTTTGATATTGCTGATGCCCATCACACGTACGGTGATCTCCAGATCGCCGCAATGCGCTACGATGGTCGAGTCAGCACCCGCGGGTAATACAGAATAGGCCACAAATTCGATGCCGTCCTTGATCGGAGTGGTGGAAATGGTAATATCTTCGGGGCGCACAGCCAGAACGACATCTCCGGTTGTGTCATAGGTATTGGCAGGGACAGAGAAGGAACACAGTTTGACCGTACAGGGCTTTTCCACCACCCCATCCAGCAAATTGACCTTCGGGTTGCCGATGAAATCGGCTACGAACAGGTTGGCCGGGAAGTGGTAAACGCGGTCCGGAGTGTCCAACTGCTGGATAACGCCCAGTTTCATCACGGCAATATTGGTGGACATGGTGAGGGCTTCCACTTGATCGTGGGTCACATAAACAGTGGTGGCACCGGAAATATGGTGCAGGCGTTTGAGCTCAGTGCGCATGTCCATGCGCAGGCGCGCATCCAGGTTGGAGAGCGGTTCATCCATGAGGAAAACCTTGGGACGATAGGCCAACATACGGGCCAGAGCGATGCGCTGCTGCTGTCCGCCGCTCATCTCGCGCGGGTAGCGTTCTTCATAACCTTCCATCTGGACCTCGGCCAGGGATTCCTTGACCCGTTTGTCCATCTCTTCCTTGGAGAGTTTTTGAATCTCCAGGGCGAAGGTCATGTTCTTGTAGACCGTCATGTGCGGCCAGAGCGCGTAGTTCTGGAACACGAGTCCCAGGTCACGGCTGCCGGGAGGGAGGGAGATGCCTTTTTCGCTCGAATAAACCAGCTTATCGCCAATGTAGATCTCGCCTTCGTTCGGGTCTTCCAGTCCAGCGATGCAGCGCAGGAGGGTCGTTTTGCCGCAGCCGGAAGGTCCAAGCAGGGTCAGGAAGGTTCCCGCCTCGATGGTCAGGCTGACATTGTTGACGGCTTTCACGTCCCCAAAGCGTTTGGTGAGATTTTTGATGGTGATCGTAGTTGCCATGGTTTCCTCTTATTTCATTCCGAGACCTTTACTAAGACTGCCGCCCTTGAACCGGCCAACGATGAAATTGCCGATCAGAACGAGGACGATCAGGAAGATGATGACCGCATTTGCCTGCTGTTCGTTACCGTTTTCGATATAGCGCATGGTCATGCTCGCCAGGACTGCCGTGGTGGGGGTCACCAGCAGGATGATGAGTGAGATCTCGCGCATGGTGGTGATGAACGTCAACAGGAAACCGGAAATGAAGCCGGTACTGGTGAGCGGGAAGATAATGCGGATGAAGCGCCGCCACGAATTCGCGCCGGCCACGGCAGCTGCTTCCTCCAGTTCCTTGCCTACTTGCAACATGGCTGAAACGCCACTGCGGGAGGAGTATGGAATATGCTTTGCCACCGAAACCACCACCAGCAAGGCAAATGTGCCGTACAGGGGCGGGATGGGACCGACCGACTTGGCAAACATGGAAATATAGACTGCGCCGAAGGCGATACCCGGGATGACATAGGGAATGAACGCCAGTTGTTCCACCAATTTCGACAGGCGGGTACCACGTCCCTTTACGATGGCGTATCCGAGGATGATGCCAAACAGGGCAGTGAACAAAGCTGTATACAGTGCCAGCTTGATCGAGTTCCAGGCCGCTTTCCAGACAGCCGGATTGCGCAGGATACCCGGCTCACCGCTGTTGATTTTGACATTGCTTTCCCCGATCCAATGTGCCAGGGTCAGGTTGCTGAAACTGTAATCGCCGGATTTCAGCATGAAGGTGCTCCAGAGCAGAAGGCCCAACGGAACAAGGGCGATGATGATCTGGAAAACAATGACAAGCGGCATGATGATGAGCTTCCAATTGCGCAGTTTGGTCTTCTGCGCCATGAACCCGCGCCCGCCAATCGTTTCGTAACTCTTGCGCGTGCCGACGATTTTCTGGTTCAAGTAAATGGTGGTCATGGAGAATAGGATCAGCACGATTGCCAGGACAAAAGCATCTCCATAAGCCAGGGCTGTGGTGTTCGACCGCAGCATGGTGGACAGTGTGTAATAGCGCACCGGCACACCGAGCACGTTCGGCCCTCCGAAGGTGCCCATCGTTTTCGAAAAGGTCATGATGAAGCCGGAAAGGATTGCCGGGATGATGAGCGGGAAAGTGATCTTCCACAGAATGCGGCTGCGGCTGGCTCCGGCCAATTCCCCTGCTTCTTCCAGGCTGGAGTCGATCGACATCAAAGCCGCCGAAACGAACAGGAAGAAGAAGGTGTAATAGTGCAGAGCACTACTGATAATGATCGGGAACGGCCCGTAGGAAACCCACTCGGGAATTGGCTGGCCAGTTAAGAATTCCAACAAACCGGGTTTGCCCCCCACAGACCCGCTGTTGAACAGAACTTTCCAGGCCATGGCAATCGTCCACGAGGGCATGATATAGGGCAGCGTAGCCAGAACATTGATCGCCTTGCGCCCGGGCATGTCGGTGCGTACCACCAGCCAGGCCATGATGCCGCCGATCGTCAGGGAAAGCATGGTGGCTCCCAACGAGATCGTGATCGAATGCAGCAAGGGCTTGTAAGTCATGATTACACTGATCTTGCTGGCCAGCATCCTCGCCCAATGGAAAATGGTCAGGTGGCCGACTTCTGCACCCTGGGCATAGCGCAAATCATTTTCCGAGTACGTGATGGTTGTGGAAAGCATCCGATAGAGCGGGATGATGACCATGTAGAACATGACCGCCAACATGATCAGCGAAAGGATCACCTGTGGACTGGTCAGCCAGCGTAAAAATCGCCGGCTCTTGGCAACGAACTGTTCTGAAAACGTTTTCTTGGGAATTGCAGGGACTGCCATGAGTATCTCCTAGATATTCATCCTCAAGATGATGTGGAGCCATTCATTTTTTTATAGCGGTCGCGTAATTGGTCAAGCCTGTCAAGATTGTTCATCACCTTCTCCTGATCGGCAGAACTCAGTGACAGGAGCAGGGCATTGATAATGGTCATCGGGATGGTCAGGGAGTGGAACGAGGATACAGGTCCGCGGCGTGCCGCCAGGGTGACCGTGGCCTTATCTCCAACCAGATCGCCGAGTGTGTCGGTCACAAGAATGACCGGGGTCTTGTGATGATTGGCCTGTTCCAACACCAATTGCAGGGAGGGGGTCATGTTGAAGAAACCGATGGCGATGAGCAGGTCATCCTTATTCATCATCAGGAGCGGTTCGAGCAGTTCGCGCCCGGAAGTGTTGAGCGGGATGACATGACGCGCCGAGCGGGTGAGGCGGATCTGCAGGAGGTCGACCAACGAAATGGATGGTCCCAACCCAAAAACAAAAACGCGCTGGTGAGTACGTAACAACTCAACAGCCGCGTCAATGGCTTTTCGATCCACAGTCTGGAGGGCCTCGGTCAGATATGTGATCTCTGAAGCAACCAACTGCTCAAAAATATCCCCCGCTTCGCGCAGGTCGTCCAGGCGGCTGCGCAGGCGTGCAGAATGGGTCACCAGATTGCGGAACTTGGCTTGCAACACTTCGCGCATGGCCGGGTAGCTATCAAATCCAAGCGTCCGCGCGAAGCGCACCATGGTGGCTTCGCTCAGTTCCAACTGGTCGGCAATTTCAGCAGCAGACAGGAATGCCACCTCATCCTGATTCTGGCGCATGTAATCTGCAATGCGCTTTTCGCTCTTGGTGAGTTGTTCGTAATGTTCAGCCACCAACTTGTTGAAATCGACCGTTTGTCCGCTTTCAGTAGCCATTTCTACCTCGCTTGTTTCCACTTTCATAAACTAGCATTTTGAAAGTTGACTTTCATTTGCATATCATACAACAACGAAGTCATATTTGCAAGGTGACTTTCATTACTTCGTCAGGAGAGCGGCGGTTTCCGGCGAGACCCACAGCGCCCCGCCGGTGGTGTCCACCACCATA
>CAZRCR010000075.1:0-7480 GCA_964598615.1 uncultured Anaerolinea sp. | reverse complement strand
GCACCAGTCCGGGACAGGTATCCTGCAAAATAGTCACGCCACTGGCAAAGCGTTCCACCACCGAAGCATACAGCGCCCCCTGGAAGGTAGCCGGGGTAGCCAGCACTCCCACCACCCCCGTATGCGTGGACTCAGCCGCCGGTTTGACCGCCGGTTCCATGCCCACGAAACGCACATCCGGGAAGGTCTGGCGCAAGTGCACGAGCGCCGCGGCGGAAGCCGTGTTGCAAGCCACCACGATCAGTTTGGCACCCCATTCGAGCAGAAAGCGGGTGATGGTTTCAGAGAATGCCCGCACTTCCTCGAGCGGACGCGGACCATAAGGCACATGGCCCTGGTCACCGAAGAACAGAACATTCTCCGCCGGGAGCTGTTGGCGAACGGCACGCAGAACAGAAAGTCCTCCCACGCCAGAGTCAAAGATACCAATGGGGAGATCGCTCGACATCATATTACCCCTGCGCCGCGTCAACAAAAGCCTGAAATAAGCGCCGGGTGGGAGCCTGGTCCGTCAGCCACTCCGGGTGCCACTGCACCGCCATCCCGAATGGATGCCCGGGCAGTTCCACCGCTTCGAGCAGTCCATCCGGGGCAAAAGCAGCCGGGCGCAGGCTCGGGGCGATCTGTTTTGCTCCCTGGTGGTGCAGACTGTTAACCTGCAACTCATCCATACCGAAAATGTCGGCCAGGCGGGTACCGGGTTCCACACGAACGGCATGGGCAATGTGGTCGCGCGGCCAGTCCGGGAAGTAATCGTGCTTGAGTGCGCCGGGAAGTTGGTCCGCAATGTGGGTAAAGAGCGTTCCGCCCAAAGTCACGTTGACCATCTGGAAACCACGGCAAATACCCAGGAACGGCTTGCCATCCCGTACGGCAGACTGGAGCAGCGCCCGTTCCGCTGTATCCCGTTCCAGGTCCACGCCATCGACCTTCGGATGGGGTTCCCCGCCGTAGCAGGCAATGTCGATGTCGCCGCCGCCGGTGAAGAGGAAACCGTCCAGCCGGGAAGCGACCGTCTCCAGGCTTTCCCCGCCCAGGTGGGCAGGAATAAGAACCGGCGCACCGCCCGCCTGTAGAATGGCGGTGGTATAGGCGCGCATGAGGGCCGAGATGGGGTAACCATACTGGTTCTTTCCGTGGTATGTGGTCAGACCGATGATGGGAAGGGACATGCTAGCTCCTGGGTAACACAAAAGGGCGCAGAGGAACTCTGCACCCTTTGATTGTAAGCGATTTTCGAAATTACTCGAATTTCTGCTTCAGGTGGGCTTTCTTGCCCGTCAGGCCGCGCAGGAAATACAACTGCGCCCGGCGGACGTGGGTGTGGCGCTCGACCACAACCTTGTCCACGCGCGGGGAGTGGAGCAGGAAGGTACGCTCCACGCCGATGCCATTGGAGGCAGTGCGGCGGACTGTGAAGTTGGCATTGTTGCCGCCCTTGCGCAGGCGAACCACCGTGCCTTTGAATTCCTGGATACGCTCGCGGTCGCCTTCCTTGATGCGCACGTGAACGCTCACCTGGTCACCGGGCCGAAGCTCGGGGATTTTGTCATTCTTGGTAACGTTGAATTCTTTATTCAGGTCAATCATCGCTGCTCTTCCTTACTTGAAAACTAGAAATCGTTCGCCTTGTGGCGCGGGGCGAGATTATAACATGCGTTCTACAATGGGGCAAGGCTGGAAATTCGGGTATAATTCCGCCGCTGCCTCCGTAGCTCAATGGACAGAGTAATGGACTTCGAATCCAGCGGCTGAGAGTTCGAATCTCTCCGGAGGCGCTGTGAACAGGGAACCTGATCGGTTCCCTGTTTTTTTGAATTATTTCTCTATATCTAGGCGATATACGTACGTTACATTCTCTTTGATTACAGCCTGATACAAGATGCCATCACCATCCACAAATACAGATGACGCTTCAAAAACTACATGTCCCACCTCTTCGCCTGCTGAATTAAAACGATATAGTGTGGATTGTCTCGGTTGTGAAATAATCCCAACGCGATTTGTTTCAACAGCAGAAACCCATATTCCGCCATCCGGAGTGGCAGAATGCAAAAGAAGGTATATACCATCTGATTCTGTGACGAAATCAATTCGCTTTTCGCCAATCTGCAAGTACGCAATTTGGGTATCATCCAATGCAGAACTATCGACAGTACACACAGTTTCTCCGCAAGGCAACCCGTCCAGCCTTCGAGGTGACAATTTCCCATGTTCGTCCAGCAATCGCCACATTCCAGTAACTCCACCAAGGAAGAATTCTCCATTGGCCCCTAAATATAAATTGCTAACTCCAAACTCCTGATACTGCCCATCAGCGTCCAGCAAAAATTCCCTGGGTATATCGTACTCAGAGATCAGATTTCCATTCAAATCCAGTTGAACAAGTTTTGGTATTTCCGGCAGGAGCGTCATATTCAATATCCAAATTGAAGAATCAGTAACTTGAAGATCTGTAGCTCCAATTTGCAATGGAATCTTCTCCAACATTCCATCAGTTGTTAAATGCACCAGCCAACTTATAAAGTTATCAGAACGTGGATTTTCGGTCCAAACCGTCCAGAGATCCCCATCCGGCGAAATGGCGTAGATACCGGCTGCTGCCATTGGTAACTCAAAAACAAAAGTACATTCAATTCCATAGGATTCTAAAAAACAAAGATCATCGGTCCTGGCCGGAGCAGTAGTCTGGGCAACGGGGTACGTTGAAATCGCAGTTTTCGTTTGACTGGGGGTGTTCTGCGAGGGATCACTGCCAGAGGAGCAGGATGTAAGAACCAGACTCATTAGAAGTAATATAAAAACATATCTTGGATTCAACGCCATAACTAGATTCCCTGATATTTATCCAAACAAGAAACCATTAACTTTCCTGTTTTTGTTCCACCGGAAGCCAGATGGTAAAGACCGAGCCGGGGCCATCGGTGCGGTTGCGGACCTCGATCCGGCCGCGGTGATGCTCCACCACCGATTTGACGATGGCCAGACCCAGCCCGGTGCCCGGAGCGCCGGACTTGTGCCCGGTCTTGCCGCGGTAGAAACGCTCGAAAAGGTGCGGCAGGTCTTCCGCGTCGATGCCGGGGCCGGTATCCTTCACGCAGAAACTGACACCCGCCTGACCGTCCACGGTTTCGTTCATGGTACGGACGAGCACCGTCCCGCCGACGGGCGTATAGTTCAGGGCATTCGTCAGCAGGTTGGAAACGGCCTGCACCAGCATGGGTTCATCGCAAAAAACCGGCTTCAGGTCCGGCTGCAGGTCGGTTTGCAGGGACAAACCGCGTTCTTCGGCCAGCGGTGTCCGGTCCGAGATGAGCGGCTGGATGAGCGCGTTCAGGTCGCGACAGGAAGGCCGGAACGGCACCTGTCCCAGGTCAAAACGGGACAGATTCAGAAGGTCCTCGATAAGGTTGCGCAAACGCTGCAACTCGCGTCCGATCACACCCAGCCGTTCCTCGGTCTTGACCGTGGGCTGGGCGCGCAGCATCTGGTAGTAGAGCACCAGGTTGGTAAGCGGGGTGCGCAACTCGTGGTTGACATTGGCGATGAATTCCGATTTGAGCCGGTCGGCTGCCTGGGCCTTGCGCAAGGCCGATTCGAGTTCAGAGGTGCGTTCGGCAACGCGCTCTTCCAACTCGGCGGCATGACGCACGAGTTGCTCGGTCAGGCGCATACGGTGAATGGCGCTCCCGGCTATCTCGGTCAGGGTGATCAACAGGCGGGCATCATCGCCGGAGAACTCGCGCGGCATGGATACCGTGATAAACAGCATGCCCATCGCTTCCGTCTCCGCCCGGATCGGCACACAGACCGCGCTCAAGCCGGCAGGTACAAGTCCCTGCATGGGAGGCGCAGTACGCATATCACGGGCCACATCGCTGGAAAAATGGATATCGCCGGTTTCCAGAACGCGCCCGGGAATGCCCTCCCCGCGGTCCAACTCGATCTCGGTCACATTCTCGAACCAGCCACGCCCGATCTCCTGACGCAGCTTTTTCTTCTTGGGGTTGTACAGCCAGATACTACCCGCATCGGCTTGCAATGCTTTCAAGGTCTCATCCACCAACGGAGCCAGGATATCCGGCAACGAATGGGCAACACGCAAGGCGGTGGACACCTTGTTGATGGCTTCCAGTTCGCTCAGGCGGCGGGATGTCTGCTCGAACAAACGGGACCGTTCAGCAGCCAACCCGACCTCGCGCCCGACAGCATCGACGAAAACGATCTCCTCCTGCGACCATTTGCGGACATCCGGGCAGGCAACAGTCAGACCGCCAAGCCGTTTCTCCTTGCTCAACAAGGGGACGGCAATCGTGGAAAGAATGCCCATCTCCGGGAACAATTCCGCATACGGATGCCGGGCGACGCGCCAATCATCCACTGCGGAGGTGCGGACAACAGGATCGCTCCCGGATAGGACTGCGTCCAGCATGGCGGTTTCAAGAGAGGTCGAGAGACCGCGCACCGCTATTTTCTGGATCGTGCGCGGCGACCAGGAGAGCCAGACTGCCCCCATTTCGAGACCAAGTGCCTTCAGGGTCTGATCGATGGCGATATTCAGGATCTCGTCCAGACCAGCCCCTGCTCGCGCCGATGCGGTGATGATGGAATTCAAAGCAGCCTGGCGTGCTGCCCGTTGACGGGCATCCTCGAAAAGGCGGGCGTTTTCGATCGAGACAGCCGCCTGGTTCGCCAGGGTGGTCAGCAGGCGTTCGTCATGTTCGCTGAACCCATCGGGGATCTCGCTTTCCACGTTGATGCAGCCGATCGTCCGCCCGCCCACCTTGAGAGGGACGCATAGCTCGGATTGAACGTTCTCATCTATCGTGACATAATACGGGTTGTTCTTCACATTCCCCGAGCGTACGACCCGGCCATGACTGCACACCCAGCCAATGATCCCATCGTCGAACGATGTGACCAGGGCGCTCAGGCGGCTCAAGCGTTGACGATGCGCCTCGCCGCTCATCCCGGAAGCGCTGTGTGCCAGCAATACGGGGTGTTGGTGTTCGATGATCCAAATGGACGCATTCCAACGCAACATTTGCTCCAAAGCATCCAAAATGCGCTGGGCAACCGCCCGCAGGCTGTGGATCTGCGCCGAAGCCAGGCTGACCTGATAGAGCAGTTCAAGTTCCACCAGACGCTGGCGTGTCTCCCCGTATAGCCGGGCATTATGGACCGCGCTGGCCGCCGAACCTGAAAAAAGGCTCAACAGTTCTGTATCATCCTGGGAGAACGCGCGCCCCGACTTTCCGTCCGGGTCGGCGAACTCGCACAAAGTCAATACACCGACCAGTTCTCCCCGGTGAAGCATGGGAACCGCCAGGGCTGCAATGATCGGTACATCATCCAATTGGCGGAGCCGCTGGGGAGAGTCGGTGTAATCGTTGTCGATAACAGGCATCAAAGAAACAGCAGCCTGCCCTGAAATCCCCTCCCCCGGGCGGATCTGCAATCCGATGTGGGCATCCAGCCCGCGGGAAACGACCAGTTCCAACTGTTCGCGTTCCTGATCGAAGAGAAAAACCGCCCCGCCGCGTGTGCCCAGCAGGGCTGCGGCGCGATCCACCAGGGTTTGCAGCAGGGGCATCAGGTTATGCTGGAGGGAAATATCCTGGGCGGTTTCATAGAGGGCTGCCAATTCATCGGCGCGGCGGCGCACCCGGGCTTCATTCTCGCGCAGGGCATCCTCGGTGCGCTTCCGATTGATCGCCATGGCCACTTGCGAGGAAACGAATTCCAGCACACGTTGTTCACCTTCGCCATATACGGCAGGGTTATGGTAGTCCTGAACGACCATCGCGCCGATCACTTCGTCATCAATCGAAAGCGGAACACCCAACCAGATCGGGGAAGGCGTCCCCACCAGATCGACTTCCCCCTCCGCTTCCAGCCTCTCCTGGGTGGAAAAATCACATAACAGGGAGCGGCCGGTATGCATCACATATTCGGTCAACCCCCTTCCGGGAGGCGTTACCTTTTCGGGGTTATCGTACTCATCCACATAATACGGGAAATAGATCAGGTTATGTTCGTTATCCTTGAGCGCGATATAAAAATTTGTAGCCGTCATGACCTCGCCCACAATGGCATGAACAGCCGGGAAAAGTTCATCAAGCGAATGCGACCGGTCAGCCGCCTGGGCAATACGATACACCGCATCCTGAAGGACTTCAGAACGTTTGCGCCCGGTGATATCGAAAGCTGTCCCCATCCAGGCCGGTTTCCCATCGTAGTCCACGATGGCAGCAGTGAGCACCACCCAGCGCGTTTCTCCCTCCCGGGTCAGGATGGAAACCTCGCTGGTGGTCTTGCCGCGCTGACCGCGCACCAGGGCAGCGTTCCAGGTCCGCGCCCGCTCCCACATGGAAGGAGGGAAAAGCTTGATGTAGTTCATCATCATCAATTCATCATGTGGATATCCGGTCAACTGTTCGGCTGCCGCGTTGACATATTTTAATTTCCCCTCCTGATAGATAAAAACCGCCAAAGAGGTCACATCCGCCAAAATACGGAATTTTTCATCTTCTCTGGAAGATACGTCTGCACCTTGCCCGCTGGTTTGCTTTGTTTTCGCCATGCAACCTCTGTTTCGCGTTGGCATGAAGTATAGCATGAGATACCCCCATAATAAAATGCCTGTCGCTGGGTGAGGGGGGCACCCAACAACAGGCAAACCCATTGTCGCATTAAAGCAACAAAAAATCAAGTGCTTTTTTCTATGAATTCCGTTAAAATAATGTGGACATGAAAAAATCGTTCCTGGTTGCGACCCTGCTCCTGTTCCTGACCGCCTGCGGAGGGACACACATTCTCGTACCGCCATCCACTCCCCCGAGAACGCCGTCCGCGCCGCCCGCCATTCTGACGGTCACGCCGCAATTCGTCCCTTCGGCAACGTTCACGGAAACCGTCCCACCCGAGCTGTGGACGCCCACCCCCACCCCATCGCTCACACCCACCGTCACGCGGACCCCAAGCCTGCTGGCAAGTTTCTCGGGCTGCAACACCAGCCTCGATGTAACCCACGGCATGGGCGAGGTGACCAATGCCTATCTCCTGTTGCAGAACTTCACCGGCGCGGACCTGACGGACGTCTGCGCCACGCTCGCGGCCAGCGATGAGGGCCGGGCACATCCCGATAAGACCGCCTGCGCCGCCTCCCTGCCGAACGGCTACCAGGTAACGTTGAAATTGACGGTGGATACCGGCTTCCAGGAGGATACATCCATCCAGGCCAGCGTCACCAGCACCGAAGGCTGGCTGGTCAACGCCGCGGCGGATAGCTGCCGCGACCTGAGCCTGCCCGGTTGGTCGCCGGGGCAGACCGGAGTGCTGGAACCTATCCCGTAATAGAAATCTCCCTCAGGGTACGCCTGCGGGAGATTTTTTATGCCAATGGGACCGTGAACGAGAACGTGCTGCCTTTCCCCTCCCCCTTGCTCTCGGCCCACAGCTTCCCTCCGTGGGCTTCCAC